>CAIVKT010000216.1 GCA_903906615.1 uncultured Bacteroidota bacterium
GATGACGATTACAATTTCCTCAACCCCACTATCATATTTGAAGTACTCTCCCGCTCTACCCGCAATTATGACCGCACTACCAAGTTCAAGCTATACAGGGATATACCCTCATTGAAGGAATATGTAATGGTAGAAACAGAAAGCATAGGCGTAGAGGCTTGGCACCTGAATAATAAAGGCCAATGGGAGCTGAAAGAATATAAGTCGCTGACCGATGCTTTACTGCTACCTTCTGTACAGGTGTCTGTTGAATTGAAGGACATCTATGAGGGTACGGTGGCTGCGCAGTAAGCTTACTGCTGGAGCTTCTCCCAGACGTGCATCTCTCCGCCCTTGCAATGGGCCATTGCCGGCTCTGTGCGCACATTAAGCAATGTGCTGCATTTTTTACACAGGTATCTTGTCTTCCCGAATTCGGCTAATTCGAACCAATCGTGATCAGGCGCATTGAAGCAGCCCTCGCTAATAGGAGCCGATTCCCTTCGCACGGTCACCCAGCAATGCTTGCATTGATACCAGAATTTAGGTTGAAATTTTTTCTCTTCTTCGAAATCGGCAGCCTTACGCCTGTCTGACATAGAAGAACGATAATGCAGTACTCGTTTAATGACGATCAGGAATACGATAACACCAACAATAAAAGCAAGCAGTTTTTTGTCATTGTCACTCAATTCTTTTTTTGCAGTAGCATCCGGTTCCACAGCTGTAGATTCGTCAATTTCAGCGGAAGGCACATCATCAAAATACTGGTTGGTCACATACCCGGTCTTGCCTTTAAATGTCACTTTCCCCCAACGGTCGTTCATGGGGGTCACATCTATTATGGTGCCTTTTTTAAGCGTACCCAGCAATTTTGCATCCACATCCTGCTCTGCCATCACCTGCACGCTTTCTATAGCTTTGTAGGATTTAGCAGATGCCCCCTGCAATAAGCACAGGCAGCAAACCAATAGGAACACAATCTCCAGGTATATTTTTCTAATCATCCGCAATTTGTTAACCGACCGAATAGATAAAGTTAGCAATCAATTTGATAAAATCATTACCAGGTACTATAAAAGATTATTATTGCCTGAGCGCGCAAAAATGCACATTTTTATTCTGCCACAACCTTTGCCATATATCGGCCACTTGCGGTAGCCGCCGTAATGAGGTAAATGCCGGGTGTGTTTATTTTTACAGGTATCTCCGCATTAGTAGTTGCGCTGTACTCCTGTAGTTTCCGGCCCACAACGTCTGTGATCGTTATTAATGCAGGTTCATTCTCCTGCGTGTATACATGAGCAGTACACGCCCCGTTATTGGGGTTGGGGTATACATCTAATCCGGCTGGCTGAGCGACCGGTGCGCCGGCAACCGCCGAGCCGCATACCGATGAAGAAAGCACCGTAACATTGAGCGAAGCCTCTGTGGTACCGCAGGCATTGGTCACAGAATAGGTAATAGTAGCCGTGCCGGATGTGAGGCCAAGCACGATGCCACCCAGCACGGGCGCTACCAGGTAATCGCTGCTGCCCCATGTGCCGCCGGTAATAGCATCTAACAATATGATCGTGGAGAACGGACACACCTCGGTAGCCCCAAGTATGGGCTGCACAGGTATATCTACAGAGATGGCCTCGCTGGCTGTATCGGTACCGCAACTATTGGTGACCACATAATATATTGTCGCAGTGCCCTCGCCTGGGCCGGTCACATATCCGTTGGTGTCTAGCAGGGCTGTAGTCGGGTCGCTGCTGTACCACGCGCCACCGGCAGTGGCATCTGTAAGAGTATCTACAGAGCCGAGGCACAGCCCCGAAGGACCTGTGATAGATGCCGCAACAGGTAGTGGGTTTACGGTTACGGCCGTAACAGCGGCAGCAGTGCCGCAGCCGTTTGTAACCTCATAACTCAGGGTGTCTACACCGCCTGCTGCGCCGGTAACCAGCCCGGTGGTACTGTCTATTGTAGCGAAGCTGTACATACTGCGCCATATGCCACCTGTAGTAGTATCTGTAAGGGTAATGGCAGCGCCCTCGCACAAGCTGA
This sequence comes from uncultured Bacteroidota bacterium, assembly GCA_903906615.1. Classification (GTDB taxonomy): domain Bacteria; phylum Bacteroidota; class Bacteroidia; order Chitinophagales; family Chitinophagaceae; genus Nemorincola. Next base: position 2,032 of record CAIVKT010000216.1, read on the forward strand.
CCATGCCACCCGTGATATGCCCTGCACCCGGCAATGGATCTATAGTCACAATAGCAGTAGTACTGCGTGTACCGCAAGTATTGGAAACAGTATAGGTAACTAACGTTGTACCAGCCGATACGGCTGTCATTATACCTATGCTATCTATTGTGGCAATAGCTGTGTCGGCCATATGCCATGTGCCGCCATAAACGGAATCGTATAAAATGGCCGAACCATCTGCGCAGACGGAAGCTGGTACTACTATCACTCCGGTATCGGGCAGGGCTATGATGGTGACATCTGTGTGAGCGGTGGTGGTGCCGCAGGCATTGGTTACAGCATAGCCTATAGTAGCATAGCCGCTTGCCCTGCCGGTGAGGGTACCCGTGCTGCTGATGCGGGCAATTGTAGTATCCTCGCTGATCCAGGTGCCGCCGGTTGTAGGATCTGTATATAGGGTGGTCGCACCCTCGCAAAGCGTGGCCGCACCGCCTATCGTATCAACGCTTGGCTCGGTATTTACGGTCACAGACCTGGTAGCCACTGTGGTGCCGCAGGTATTGGTAACTGAGTAAGAAATGTTGGTAACGCCCACAGTGGCAGGCAATACATAGCCTGAAGCGGTTATTGCAGCCACGGTATCATAGCTGCTGTGCCAGGCGCCGCCGGGTACACTTTCGGTAAGCGTATCAAAAGAACCAAGGCATACCATTGCCGGGCCGGAGATGATGCCAGCCGATGGCAGCGGCTTAACAATAACTACCTTAGACACAGTAGACGCGGCGCAGGTGGTAACTGAATACTGGATGGTGTCTATGCCTGCCGACACACCGCCAACAACGCCGGATAACACAGTGGCATGTGCGTTGACGCTGTGCCATAAACCGCCGCTCACACTTTCGGTGAGCGTGATAAACGCGCCGGGACAAACGCTGTCAGCCCCGGAAATAATGCCTGCCGAAGGTATAGGGTTGACAGTAACCACCCTGGTGGTGGGGAATGTGCCGCAGGCATTGATAATGGTATAAGTAATCGTATCAGTACCCGGCGATGCGCCCAATACCAAGCCACCGGACACAGTAGCGTGTGCATTAACTGCCGACCATCTGCCACCGGCCAAGGCATCGCTAAGCAATACGCTGGAACCTACGCATTCGTCGGTATGGCCGGTGATGGCGGGGACTGTGGTTATTGCATCGACTGTAACGGTAGTGGATGCACTGCACTCCGTATTGAAGTCTGTGAAAGTGATCACGGATGTGCCTGGTGTTCTCCCCGCAATATCTGTCGGGTAAGTCGTGCAAAAAAGGCAATCAAAGTAGCCAGTAAGCGTGGCTATGCTCGTATCACTACTGGTATAGCGTCCACCAGCATCGTAGCCATCAATTGGTATACCGCCATGGTCATAATCATAATCAATAGATATGTAAGTGCTGCCGTAAGATAATCGGTCGCAATTTAAGGTTATTGTATCTCCCGCACATACCCTGTCAGGCCCTGTAAAAGGCCCGGGCAGTGCGTTGACAGCAAAAGGAAAGATACAGGTTGCCGCTCCTCCTGTAGTAGAATAAGTGATCATTCCTCCCCCGGCAGCCAGGCCATGAATGATTCCTGAAGAATTGATCGTAGCCGATGCAGTATCGCTGCTGCTCCATATGCCTCCGGCTACAATATCTGCTAATGCCGAAGAACCGCCTGCGCATACCACAGTGTTACCGGTAAATGGCCTGATGAGTGTAGTTGGTGTTACTGTTATGTGCCTTGCTCCTACATAACAACCTGCATAAGGATCTATGAGACGTATTGTTACTGAACCTGGTGCCACACCCCTTATCTCGCCATCATATGCCGAAGCAATTGAATAGTCACTGCTATACATGCCACCTGAATATATTCCCGGCAATATCAATGTATCTCCCACACCTACATTATTACACCCTATCAGCGTATCAGGCACATGTGATACATTTATATAATTAGTAGTGCTACACCCTGCAACCGTGTAAGACAACATTGCAGAGCCACCACCTGTACCGGTAACAACGCCCGAAGCCGAGCCAACTGTAGCAACAGTAATATCGCTGCTGGTCCATACTCCACCGGCAGTTGTGTCTGCTACAACTGTAGTACTACCGTAACAAATATAACCGCCGCCGGTCATTGCACTCGGCGATGCGTGTACAGTAACTGTCAGCACATCTGTATGTCTCGATGTCGTATAAGATATTACCGCAGTTCCGGCACTAACGCCAACTACTGTGCCATCGGTAGAATTTGCGACAGCTACAGCAATATTGCTGCTACTCCATACACCACCTCTGGCTGTATCTGCCATTACGATGTATGCACCGGCGCATACGGTAGTCGGGCCTGTTATTTGTGCCTGCACATGAGGAGCGAAGAAAACACAGATCAATAGAAAAAGAAGTCGTAGCGGATAGGATAGGTGCTTGGTCATAAAAGGGTTTTAGGATATAAATATAAGAAAGTATTTATAATATGCGAAGAATTTCCTGTAGTTGTTGTGAGTTTGTGTTTCGTGTGCTGTGCGAACTGGAGATGCTCTCCGGGGACACAAAAGACAAAGCAAGCGACGCTGAGCTATTGGTGGTCACTTACGAAATGAGGGCGCAGTATACTTATATCCTTGATCGGTGAAGGCTTAGTAATATGATGGTACAATTGTAAAATGCTGTGGTCTAGAATGTGTTTTTGGACTATTTCTTACTTTTGCATATGTTCTCATTAGATAATAGTCGTAATTTTGAGTTAATAAAAGTAAAGCATGAACTACAAGATCTCATTCAAGGAAATGGCAGAGAAGAGCAAGGAGGTATTATCCAGGCAACAGCACGCTTCCTTAGAGGAAGCAAAACAGCAGGTGCTAGACTTGAAGAAATCCAGCACTCAAAAGAGCAAGAAACAGAGAAACTGATTTTCTTTATTAATGAAAATCAATTTTGGTATCATGCTGATATAAGCGAGAATAATAAGATAGGCGAAGGCGCAGAACAGCAAGTCTACTACTTTCCTGAAAAAAATATTGTTATCAAGTTAAATGACAGCATTTATTTTGCGTACTGGGAGGATTATATAAATAACCTGATCCTGCATAATTATTTCTTTCCTTCCATCCAGTACAGTCTATTGGGTTTTCTTATGAAAAACAATGTTTTGTATGCTGTAGTCGAGCAGCTTTTTGTCAGAGCCACCGCTCACATAGATCTTGAGAATGTGCGCGATTTTTTGAAGCAAAATGGTTTTAAGAATACAAAAAACAATGATTACTATCATAGCGAGTTGGGTATCATACTTGAAGACCTGCA
>CAIVKT010000217.1 GCA_903906615.1 uncultured Bacteroidota bacterium
AAGAGACCTTTCCGCGCGATAAGGTGTGCGGGGATGCGTGCAGTGGTAAGACGGCGCTGGTCATTAACCGGGCAAACCCGGAGTGGCTTGCAGAGATACTGGGCGATGAACAAAGCTTCCTGCCCTCGTGGGGGATCACCTTTGTTGCCCCGGATGGCAAGTCGCTGGATATCCCTTTTACGCTACAACGAACGCCAGAGACACCTGCGCCGGGCTTTACAGTGCCTCGCCTTGCGCTGGATGATTTCCTGTTCAGGAAGATGGCCTCGCCACAGTGTACTATTTTTGAAGGTGCAACTGTTGGCGCAATAGAGCGTAAGGGAGATGTTGTGAAGGTGGGCATGACCCATAACGGCGCAGCCTATGAAATTACCGCGCCAATGCTCATAGGTGCAGATGGCGATAAGGGCATTGTGCGCAAGAAATTCTCAGGGCTTGATACCATACCCAAGACCTATGCTGTGGGCCTGCGGGCGTATTACGAAGGTGTGACGGGATTAAGCAAAGACAACTTTATAGAGCTGCATTTTTTGCCCGAGATGTTGCCGGGCTACTTGTGGATCTTCCCTCTGCCGGGTGGGAAAGCTAATGTAGGTGTAGGGATACTGTCGGAGGTAGTGCGGAAGAAGAAGATCAACCTGCGGGAGCAAATGCTTCATGCTATAAAAACCAATCCACAGATAGGGCCAAGGTTTGCCAATGCAAAGCTCCAAGACAAGATACAGGGGTGGGGATTGCCACTGGCTATGGAACGGCAGTCACTGTCGGGCGATAATTTTATGCTTACCGGCGATGCTGCCTGCCTCATAGATCCCTTTAGTGGCGAGGGCATAGGCAATGCGCTGTATAGCGGTATGCTGGCGGCTATGGCTATGAAAGAGGCGGTAGAACAAAAGAACTATTCGGCAGCATTTCTTAAGACTGCCTATGATGATGTGCTGTACAAACGCCTGGGTGATGAGCTGCGCATCAGCGCGGCCTTACAGAAGCTTTGCAAGTACCAGTGGCTGTTCAATTTTGTGGTGAACAAGGCGCGCAAAAGCGCTTCATTAAGAAATACCATCAGTGCTATGTTCACGAATATGGACCTTAGAGACCAGTTGCGGAAGCCATCGTTTTATTTAAAGATATTGTTTAACAGGTAGGTGTATTTTCGATGTTGTGCAGGTTAGCCCCGAAGGTACATAATCCGTGTTTCCTGTTTTTCTACAAACAGGCGGCCCCTATGGGGCATTTCAGTTATTTAATAAGGCTTACTTGCTTACCTTTGCGCCACAGTAATCATATATGACCAACTACAGCAACATGCGGGCTATGCGCGCACTGATCAAGGCCAGCCTGCAAGCCATCTTCAAAAGCCCGTCTGCTATTATATTCACGATAGCCTTTCCGTTGATATTTATTCTTGTTTTTGGTTTTTTGGGTGAGGGCAGTGGCTTTAGTATTAAAGTAGCGGCAGCGCCGGGCAGCGATACTACCAGCCAGCTGTATGCTACGCTGCACCAGCTGCCAGTGCTGAAGTGGGTGAATAAGGATACCGCCGGCATAAATAAAATGCTGAAAGAAGGTGATCTCGCGGCGACCATAGACATACGAGAACAGGCTGCGGGCGTAAAACCAAAATACAAAATAGCATTGCTGGAGGCATCTTCCCAAAAAGATAAAGCGAAGCAACTGCGCGGCATATTAGAATCAATGGTGCAACTGCAAGACCCTGAAATGCAGAAGCGTGAAGCAGAGATCTTAGAGATCAACGAAAAGGAATATCATGTAAGGGCTTACAAAACGATAGACTTCATATTGCCGGGGCAGCTTAGTTTTTCTTTACTGGCATCAGGTGTTTTTGGCACTGCGTTTGTTTTCTTCAACCTGCGGCAAACGCTGGTGCTGAAAAGGTTCTTTGCCACCCCTGTGCGGAAGGGCGTGATCGTGATGAGCGAAGGCATTGCGCGTATGTTGTTCCAACTTATAGGCGCTGTTATTATCATTTCTATCGGCAAGCTGGCGTTTGGTTATACGCTTTTCAATGGCTGGGTTACATTTGTGGAGATGCTTGCTGTGTGCGCATTAGCCCTGCTTATCTTCATGGGCTTCGGCTTTATCATCAGTGGTATTGCCAAGAGCGAGTCTGCCATACCTCCGTTCTCAAATCTTATTACACTGCCGCAGTTTTTATTGGCTGGGACTTTCTTTTCTATCGATAATTTCCCGGCATGGCTGCGGCCTTTTTGTAACGCGCTGCCACTTACTTATCTCAATGACGCGCTGCGCAAAATAGCTTTTGACGGGGCAAGCATCTGGGAGGTAAGGGTAGATGTGCTGGTGCTGCTGGTGTGGGGCGTGGTGATCTATGCTATTGCCGGCAGGACCTTTAAATGGGAATAGTTTTCAGTCATTCAACTTCAGCATTTGTCACAACTCATTATATACACAGATGGCGCTGCGCGCGGCAATCCCGGCAATGGAGGGTATGGCGCGGTATTGCACTGGGGCACTACGATCAAAGAGATATCACAGGGCTACAGGCACACCACCAACAACCGAATGGAACTGATGGCGGTGATAGCTGCCCTGAAATTATTGACACGCGATGGAGTGGATATTACTGTATATACCGATTCAGCGTATGTAGTAAATACGGTGGAGAAAGGATGGCTCTTCAACTGGGCGAAGACAGGCTATAAGGGCAAGAAGAATGCCGACCTGTGGGCAGCATACCTTGCGCTGCATAAGAAGCACAAAGTAAAGTTTGTATGGGTAAAAGGCCATGCCGATAATAAGTGGAACAACCGCTGCGACGAACTGGCTACTGCTGCTGCCGATAGCGGCAACCTGCTGGAGGATGTGGGGTATAAGCCGGGGGAATAGTGTGCTGTTAATTAACCCTCCAAATGCACGGAGAATACGATCATGCGGGTATAGAGGTTCTGTATCGCGTTATTGAGTGGGAGGTGCTTGTCGCCGGAGAAGAGCTGGTTGGTGAGGCCCTGGCTTAGCTTTATCTCGGGAGAGCAGATGAAGCTGGGGTTGAAGAATTCAAAACCAAAGCCTACCTCGTAGCCAAAATCCACAGGACTAACTTTAAGAAATTCATCGGTGCGGTGCGAGCGTGCATTGGCGGCAAGGTCGTAATCGAATTTTGCCCCTGTGAGGCCATAGAAGCGGAAGTTCTTGATGCGGTCGCTTTTGAATTTCAACTGCACGGGCAAATGGAGGTAAATAGACTCAATGGTCTTATTCAGCGTACTATCGCCGGGTATGTTGTATTCGTATTCGATGTTCTTTTCGGCAAACGCAAGAGATGGCACAAAACGGAGATCAATGAAATTACTGAGCTTGAGGTTGCCGATGAGGCCCAGGTTGAAGCCCGGCTGCCAGTGCGGTTGTATACGCTTGAAGGTGTCGGTATTGGCAAAAGCCTGTGTGTACTGGATCTGGTACACAGAGTAATTGATACCGAAGGTGATGCCGAAATAATAAGGTTTGTCGTCATGCTCGGACATATTGAGTATGGTGCGCTGCGCCAAAACCGGAAATGCAGATAATAAGAGGAAAAAGATCAAAAAATAACTGCGGCGCATGTATCTGTTATCTGGTGGAATTATTTTGTTGCACTTACAACGCAAAAAGCAAAGATAAAGTATATCGATGGTATGCCGTAAAAGGGCATTTATATTAAATTAAATTATTTTCGCAAAATAATTGCAATTGATTAACAAATTATCACTAAATTTGTCATTGTAATCACGATTTTATATCATCACTATATAAAAAAACATTTCCCTAACACCGTGAGAACTATTAAACCCCTTGTAAAAAGGGGTTTTTTTATGTCCCTGTGTGCCGCTTCAGGCGATACGAAGCACATTTTATGGAACGAAAATTGTTGAATAATATTTGCTGAGTGTAGTTTAGAAAAAAGTCTGAAAGCGTATTTTGTTTTGAGCGTAGATAAAAATTATAAAAGATAAAACACCATCTTTTAGCAAACATTTAATATTTTAGCCGTTTAAAAGGGATAGTCTATGAAATTTATACGGAGCATAATGCTCACCGTTTTGGTCATTTTGTCGGTTTGTTCAGTTGTGGTGTACACGGCATGTAATAAGAATAAGTGCGATAGTGTAACGTGCCTCAACCGCGGTGCTTGCGATGGCGGTTACTGTTATTGCCTTACCGGTTTTGAAGGCGCGCGTTGCGAAACATTTAGCAGGGATAAATTCCTGTATACCTTCAGTGGTGGCGACAGCTGCGGCCGTTACCCGTACGACCAGTACCAGGTAAAGTTCCTGGCCACACTTGGCGATACGGTGGAGATGACCATGTTCAATATACTGAACAACCCACTGGACAGCGCTATATGCACTATACAGTCTACTGATTCTTTTTCTTTCATAGGCAGCAACAACAGTACCACTTATAGTGGCTGGGGCAAGATCAGCAACGACAGTTTGTGGATGACGTACCATGTGATACACGACACTACTTCGTATGACTGTAAGTACTTTGCGCTGAAGCTAACCAGGCCATAGGCGTTAAATTCCAAGTGCCAAATTCCAAGTGCCAAGTGCCAAATACCAAATTCCAAATACCAAATTCCAAGCTCATGTACTGAAGCAGGAGCCATAGGCGTTAAATTCCAAGTGCCCAATACCAAATTCCAAGCTCATGCACTGAAGCAGGAGACCGTGAGGGGAATTCCAAGGTTTAAATTCTAAATTCCAGAAAACCGCACTTTTAGTGCGGTTTTTTCATGTTTCAACCCGCTCGAACATGTTGTACAGGTACGTGTGCAGATCCTTCCTTTCGTCAGGATGACAAAAGTGTTTTTTTTGATCAAGCGAAACGTACAGTCTTTTTAACCGGGAGTTTATATTCTCGTGTGTAGTAGAGGAAAGACATCTTTTCCATATAATTAAATAGATAATTTCTTGGCTGATATTGGTAAATGTTGTAACTTTTCGGCATTAATATTGCGGTAACGTATACGTGGCTGTTTTGGCTAAGTTTGTGTTATGCGCAGGCACCCTGAACGTAAAATATATTTGAGCATATTTTAAAAAGCAGAACAATGAAAAAATTGTACAATTCCTGTAAGCTTCTATTAGCGCTCGTGGCGCTTGGATTGAGCATGAACACCAATGCCCAGACCACTACTTTTTCTACAACCGGCACCAGTAACTATACAGTGCCAGCCGGTGTATCCAGTGTGCGGGTGAATGTGCAAGGCGCCAAGGGCGGGCTTAACAGCGATGAAGCAGATTTTGATGACAGCGCAGGCAATGGCGCGTGTGTGCAGGCATATTTAGCTGTATCGGCAGGGCAGGTGCTTACCGTATGGGTGGGCGGCCATGGCGGTGTGGGTGTTGGCGGCCTTGCCGGTTTTGGCGGAATACCCGGCACTTCGGCTCCCGGCTTTACGGGTGGTAACGGTGGCTATTTTAGCGGCGATGGCGGCATCAGCGGCGGTGGCGGCGGCGGTGCTTCGCTTATCATGATAGGCGGCGTACCGGCAGTGATAGCCGGCGGCGGCGGCGGCGCAGCCGCACTGGCAGGCGGTAATGCAGAAAGAGGCGGCAACGGTGGTGGTACCGGTGTAGGAGAGACAGGTGGCGAAACAGCCCCAAGCTCTGCAAGCGCAGTAGGTGGCGGCGGCGGCGGTAGCATCACTTTTGGTGCTGGCGGCCTAGGAGGTACAACAACTATCCCCGGAGCGTCTTCCGGTTCAAATGGAGGTAATGCTCCAGGTGGTATCGGCGGCGATGCGGGCGCTAACAGCACCGGCGGCGGCGGCGGTGGTGGATATGCAGGCGGCGGCGGCGGCTCGTTTTCGGGCGGCGGCGGCGGCGGTGATTATGTGAATAACGCTATCGTATATTTTGGTACCGTACCTTCTGATACCCGGGGCTGTAACCTTGCCCCGAATGGCTCAGTGAGCATAACGGTGAGTTGTACTGTGAACCCTATAACAGGCGTAGACAGTGTATGTACAGGATCGACAACACCGCTGTTCGATGCTTCGCCGGGTGGCCTCTGGAGCACTACTGACCCTACCATAGCTTACGTAAATTCTACTTCCGGTTTGGTAACAGGAACAGCGACAGGA
>CAIVKT010000218.1 GCA_903906615.1 uncultured Bacteroidota bacterium
TAGCTATCGGGACAAAAAAAAGTTTCACCCGGTAGGACATTGTAAACAACGGAGCTGCCGACAGGGAGACAAAATATCTCCCTCTCCCCTTGGAGAGGCGGGGTGAGGCCCCCACATTTCTGATATATTTCACTATTTTCGCCGGATGAAAGCTTGTCTATTGCTCTTATGTGTTTTTTGCTCGGCTGTGGCCTTTGCCCAGTCGGGGGCTAAGATCAGTGGCAAGGTGAGCGACGCAGGCTCCCATCAGCCGGTAGAGTTTGCTACAGTAATAGTGACAGACAAAGCCAGTAACAAGATCATCAACGGGGCGCTTACCGATAGCACAGGGAATTTTGTGGTAACAGATGTGCCTGCAGGATTGTATATAGTAGGAGTGGAGAGCATCGGCTATAGCAAGAAGACAATAGACAGTGTGGTGGTGGCCACAGGCAAGAATAAAGTATCGCTGGGCATCATTAGTTTGCAGGCATCGGGCAAAATGCTGAAAGATGTGACGATCACCTCCAGCGCCCCGATCATTGAGAATAAGATAGATAAGATGGTGTACAATGCCGCCAACGACATTACCTCGCAAGGCGGACTGGCGCTGGATGTGCTGAAGAAGGTACCGCAGGTGAATGTGGATATAGATGGCAATGTAGAACTGCAGGGCAACCCTAACATTCGCTTCCTCATCAATGGCAAGCCATCGAGTGTGTTTGGCAACAGCATCACCGATGCGCTGTCTGCCATACCTGCCAGCCAGATCAAGAGTATAGAAGTGATCACCAGCCCCGGCGCCAAGTATGATGCGCAGGGCACAGGCGGCATCATCAACATTATTCTGAAGGACAATAAGATGCAGGGCATCAATGGCAGCATCAACCTCTCGGGCGGCACACTGCTGGAGAATGGCTCTGCCAGCCTCAACTTCAGGCACAACACCTGGGGCATCAACACCTATGTGAGCGCTAATGCAAAACTGAATGCCCGCACACCACAAACGCAGGACCGCTCGTCTTACGACTCGGCGCTGGGCGTAACCAATCACCTGGTGCAGGATGGTTACAGTGATTTTAGAAGGAATGGCTACCAGGCCGGCATGGGGTTCGACTGGAGCATCACCAAGAAAGACAACGTTACGGCTGCTTTCAGCCTCAACCACTTTGCCAATACTGGGCAAGGCCTCACCACCGTGCAGCAGGACACCGCCGGAGCCGCCCTGCCCATCAATAGTGTGCGCAATTCATATAGCCATTTCCAGACCAACTCATTTGACTGGAGCCTGAACTATAAAAAGAATTTTAAGAAAGAGGGGCAGGAGCTGGATGTACTGTATAGCGCATCGTACGGCGAGCCCAATACGCAGTACCAGCAATACAGCATGTATAGCGGCGCGGCAACACCCTATACCGGATCTACAAGCTACAACCCCGGTACTGACCAGGAAACCAATATCTCTATTGATTATACCCAACCCGTAAAAGACCACGTAACGATCGAGACAGGAGTGAAGACAGTACTGCAAAGCATTCACAGCACAGCATCTGTAGCCGACCTCCAAACGGCTACGCAGGAGTATGTACCTGATGCCGGGCAATCTTACGACCTGCAATACGATATGCACATTTATGCCGCATATCTTTCGGCATCGTTCCCGCTCACTACCTTCCTGAAAGTGAAGGCGGGTGCAAGGTATGAGTACACCGAAACAACGATAGACTTTCCGAACACCAGCATACCCTCGTACGGAACCCTGGTACCTTCGGTCATTTTATCGCATGATTTTAAGGAAGGAGAATTTATTAAGCTGGCTTACACACGCCGCATAGAGCGCGCCGACTATGGGGATGTAAACCCCTTTCTTAATTTCTCCGACCCCTACAACATAACCACCGGCAACCCCACCCTGAAGCCGGAGATAGGCGACAACATAGAACTGGGGTACAATAAAAGCTTTGGCAAGAGCGGAAACATATATGTGGCCCTGATACAGCGCATCAATTCGCAGGACCACAAAACTGTGACCACATTCTACAACGCCTATCATGCCAATGATACTACCTACAACAATGTATCGGTAAGTGACATACAGAACATAGGCATTGAATACAACACAGGCGCCAATGTGTCCGGCTCGTGGACCATCAACGATAAGCTGACCTTCAGGGGCAATGTATTCTTTATGCACCGCCACAGTGAGGGCCTGCCACCCGGAGACAATGGCGCAGATGGCAACA
>CAIVKT010000219.1 GCA_903906615.1 uncultured Bacteroidota bacterium
CGATACTTACGGCTTTCCTATAGACCTCACCAGGCTTATTGGGTCGGAGCATGGACTGACAGTTGACGAACCTGTTTTTGAAAGCGAGCTGCAAGCACAAAAAAGCCGCAGCCGTGCAGCAACAACACTTGATACACAAGACTGGGTGATACTGAAAGAAGCCGTTGCACCCAACTTCGTAGGCTATACCAACCTGGAGGCAGAAGCTACTGTAGTGAAGTACCGCAAGGTGACGGCAAAGGGTAAAGACGCTTACCAACTGGTATTAGATACTACACCCTTCTATGCCGAAAGCGGCGGCCAGGTAGGCGATACAGGCACACTCGTATTCCCGAATGAGCGCATAGAGATCATAGATACCAAGAAGGAAGACGGGCTTACCATTCATTTTGCCAATACTTTGCCCGAAAATATCACAGCGCCATTTACCGCAAAAGTAGATGCAGATAAACGCACAAAAATTACTGTACACCACAGCGCTACCCACCTCATGCACGCCGCACTGCGCGAAGTGCTGGGCAAGCATGTAGCACAAAAAGGCTCGCTGGTCAATGAAGAAAACCTGCGTTTCGACTTTTCGCATTTCTCCGGTGTTACACCCGAAGAAATAAAGAAGGTGGAAGAAAAAGTGAATGATAAAATACGGGATAATGTACCAGTGGTCATTAAAGAAATGGCTAAGGACGAGGCAATTGCGTTAGGTGCCATGGCCCTCTTTGGCGAGAAGTATGGCAATACTGTGCGTGTGGTGATCATGGATCCCGCATACTCTATAGAGCTATGCGGTGGCACGCATGTGGGGCATACCGGCGAGCTGGGCTTTTTCATCATCACCGGCGAAGCTGCGGTAGCAGCAGGCGTGCGCAGGATAGAAGCCAAGACAGGCGCGGCGGCCTTCAACTACATACACAACGAATACATACAGCCGCTCGAAGAGGTAAAAAAGCTCACCAAAAAGAAGCCAAAGGACACCCTCGCCTTTATAGAAAAACTACAGGAAGAGCTGGCACAATCTAAGAAACATGCCGAGCACCTGGAAGCCCGCCAGTTGGTAGGCATACGTAATGAGCTGCTTACTAAGGATGAGATCATTAACGGTATCGTATTTGTAGGGCAGATGGTGTCTGTAAGTTCCATAGACTCCTTAAAGAAGCTATGCACAGACCTCAAGTCGCATCTTGCCGATCATGTGATCGTGCTTTGCGCCAACATAGATGGTAAGGCAGCAGTGGCAGTAGGCATAGACGATAAAGTAGCAGCAGCCAAAAACCTGGATGCCGGAAAGATCATCAAAGAGATCGTTGCCCCCCTTATCAAAGGCGGTGGCGGCGGCCAAAAGGCTATTGCCACAGCCGGCGGCCAGGATGTAAGTGCGTTGCAGACTGTTATTGAGAAAGTGAGGGGATTGTTGTAACTTTAATAAAATGTTTTTATGAAGGTGTATGATCTTACAGTGGTTATAGAAAATGACGAGGATGGCAATTTTTTAGCCATTTGTCC
>CAIVKT010000220.1 GCA_903906615.1 uncultured Bacteroidota bacterium
ACCCAGCAGAATGACGATGATACAAGTGATGATAAGCATTAGCTTATCACCGGGAGTAACGGGGCTATTCAGCTCAGGATTGCCCGGCTTGAAGTACATGGCAATGATGACCCGGAAGTAATAATATACGCTAATAGCCGCCATGAGCAATGCAAAGATAACCAGCCACAACAACTGCCCTTGCTGCACCACAGCAAGCAGCATATAATATTTGGCCATAAAGCCACCTGTAAGCGGGATGCCCGCCAGCGAGAACAGGAAAATAGTGGTAACAAAAGCCAGCAATGGTTCTTTCTGCGCAAGTCCGTTAAAGCCATCGTAGGTATAATCCTTCAACTTCACGAGCACTGAGAAAACACCTATGGTAGCCACACTATAGGCCACAGCATACAAGATAATACCCTGGCGGGAATACGCGCTAACCGCCAATACCGCAAACAGCATAAAACCTGCCTGGGCAATAGAAGAATAAGCAAGCATTCGCTTCACACTCTGCTGGAAGACGGCTGTCACATTACCCACCAGCAGCGTAGCAGCTGTGATCACGGCCAGCACGATCATCCAGTGGGCGCTGAGGGTATTGAAAGACGACTGGAACAGGCGCAGGAAAGCAAAGAAAGCAACTGCTTTTACCACAGTAGCCATAAACGCGGTAAAGGGCGTAGGCGAGCCATCATACACATCAGGTGTCCACATGTGCATTGGGGCAGCAGATACTTTGAAGGAAAGAGCGATCATGATGAAGAGGATACCTGCAAGCGCCAGCGGATCTAATCCATCACTGTGCAGTACGCTGGCCATTTCCATGATATTAAAGGTACGGGAAGCGCCATATAGCAGCGTTATGCCCATCAGCAATATGCCCGTAGAGAATGCCCCCATCAGGAAGTACTTCAATGATGCTTCACTACTTTTCAGGTTGCGCTTATCGCTGCCCGCCAGTATGTATTGTGGTATAGACAGTATCTCGATGCCGATGAACAGCATGAGCATATTGTTGTAAGAAGAAAGCAGGTAAGCGCCACAAAGAATAAAGAATATAAGCGCAAAATACTCAGCCACATGCGCCCCTACCTTTTGTATCTCCTTGCCCATCAATAGGGCATATAGGAAAGTAACGGCAGTCATGAGGGTATTGAACCATAACGAATAATGCTCCATGCGCAGCATATTACTGAACAGCAGCTGCGGTGCATTGGCAGGTAAGCTCACCAGGTCCCAGATGCTGATGCCTGTAAGCACAGCAAATAGCAGCACTGCGAGCGTAGCCAGCGTTTTTTTGTTGCTTACCCATATACCGGTAAACATCATGATAATCCCAAAAACCGTTGTAGCAATAATTGCCTTCATAATATCTTAAATATCAAAAAACACTTCTTAAATTCCAAATAACAAATTCCAAACCCACTTTTCAAAAATCAAATTCCAAATTCCAATCGCACTCCAACCACATTTTTCACATTCTATCACATTCCCCACATTACCTCGCTATCATTGATGCTATACCAGATGTAAGATCCAGCAATGGTTTTGGATACACACCCAGGAAAAGGATCAATGCAATGATAATGCCGATACCCAGGTACTCGTTCATGCTCATGTCTTTCTTTACAACCATTGCGGTCACCTTCCCGTAAGCTGCTTTCTGTATCATATTAAGGGTATATACAGCACCCAGTATGATGCCCAGGCCTGCTACCACCATTACTGTGATGCCGCCGCTGAACAAGCCGTTGAACAACATGAACTCGCCCACAAACCCATTGGTAAGCGGCAGGGCAATATTAGCAAGTGATATGATCACAAGTGCTATAGCCATTTGTGGTGCTGCCGTAGCCATACCACCCAGTTTGGTCATGTCGCGGGTGCCCCAGCGGTTCTCTATCATACTTACCATCAGCCACATGCCGGTAATGTTGATACCGTGGTTGAACATCTGTACCATGATACCGTGCATGCCAATATTAGAATGCGAGAAAGCCGCAGCACACATCAGTCCCATATGCGCAATAGACGAATAGGCTACCAGCCTCTTCAGGTCGGTTTGCACAATAGCTATGCAGGAGGCGTAAACGATACCTATTACAGATAATATCACCACCGTATCAGACCAGTAAGCCACACCGGCAGGCAGCACAGGCAATAACCAGCGCAGCACCGCAAACAAGCCCATCTTCACCATCAGCGCACTAAGGATGATAGTGACAGGGGTAGGTGATTGCTCATAAGTATCGGGCTGCCAGGTATGAAAAGGAAATATAGGCATCTTGATAGCGAAGGCTATGAAGATGAGCCAGAAAAGCCATGCCTGCGTAGCCGCAGGGAGGGAAGAGCCGGCCCTCACTATATCAGCCCACGCGTAGCTGCTCATACCCTGCGTTTGCATAGACAGGTATATGAGGCCTGCAAGCATCATTAGGCTGCCCACAAAGGTGTAAACGAAGAACTTGAAAGTAACAGCTATGCGCTTTTCACCACCCCATTTAGAGCAAAGGAAGTAAACAGGTATCAAAGCCAATTCCCAGAATACATAGAACACGAGCGCATCATAAGCCAGGAACACACCCATAAGGCCCGCCTGCGACAGCAACAGGAAACCATAGAACGCACCGGGCTTTTCTACCTCCTTATTCACATTCACGATCATTACCACCGTCACCACTATGCCGGTAAGCAGGCACAGCATACTGCTCATGCCATCGCCCATCAGGCTGAAATGTGTACCCAGTATGGGTATCCAATCGTGTATATAAGATATGGGAGCAGAATAGTTGGCACCACTCACATAAACCGATACGGCCAGCGTGAATATAGAACTGATAAGCGCAAGCACCTTAGCTCCATCCCCCTTCATAGCAAAGGAGAGGATGCCTGATAATAATGGTATAAGAATAAGCAGTATTAAAATCATAACTCTAATTTAAAAACCCCAACCCTTAAAGGGCTTCCCCAAATTTTAGCATACACTAAATCCCCCTTTAGGGCAGGGGCCTTATTATTTTACTTTATCCAGAAAAAACTCAATGAAAACAGCACCACAATGCCCAGCACCATGATAAATATATAAAATCCTACTTGTCCGCTCTGTAATAATCTCAACCGGTCGCTACCCCACTTTACGGTTTTGCCTACGCCATTCACTATGCCATCTATGCCTTTCCTTTCAGCGAACCTATCCAGCACATTAGAAAGCGCGCCTATCGGCCTTACTATAATGGCATCATACAGCTCATCAACATACCATTTGTTCTCCAGCAATTTGGCAATGCCGGTATTAGGTACAAAGTTGGGCTTGCGGTTGGCGGCATAAGCCATTACGATCGCAATAACAGATACTGATACGGAGACGGCCATCAAGGTCCACTCTACCATAGGAGTCAGATGATGCTCACCAAAATTAGTGACCACCGGCGACAGGAACGAGGCTATAGCATTATGCTCGCTCATCACCTCGGGCAGGCCTACATAGCCACCCACAATAGAAAGTATCGCCAGTATCACCAATGGTATGGTCATAGCCGCAGGGCTTTCGTGCAGGTGATGGTGCTGGTCTTCTGTGCCGCGGAAGCTGCCGCCAAATGTGAGAAAGTAAAGGCGGAACATATAGAAAGCCGTCATCATTGCAGCTGCTACACCGAGGTAATATAATATGGGGTTGCTGCTGAAGGCATCGGCCAGTATCGCATCTTTAGAGAAGAAGCCCGAGAAGCCGGGTATACCGGATATGGCCAGGCAACCAATGAGGAAGGTGATCTGCGTGATGCGCATATGCTTGCCCAGGCCACCCATCTTGCGGATGTCCTGCTCGCCGCCCATAGCATGTATTACGCTACCGGAGCCAAGGAACAAAAGGGCTTTGAAGAACGCGTGCGTCATTACATGGAACACAGCAGTGGTATATGCACCTGTACCGAGCGCAAGGAACATAAAGCCCAATTGACTCACCGTAGAGTAGGCCAGCACTTTCTTAATATCATATTGCCTGATGGCTATTGTGGCTGCAAGTACCGCAGTAGCCAGTCCGATTATAGCTACCACATGCAGTATCATAGGAGCCAGGCTGTATAATGCGCCGCTACGGGCTATCATATATATACCTGCCGTAACCATGGTTGCAGCATGTATCAGCGCCGATACAGGAGTAGGACCAGCCATCGCATCGGGCAGCCAGGTGTATAAGGGTATCTGCGCGCTTTTACCGGTAGCGCCTATGAACAGGCAAAGAGCGATCCAATTGTAAGTAGAGGAAGGTACTATTGTCTGCCCGCTGTGCAGCTGCCCAAAGAAATCCTGGTAAGAAAGGGTGCCGAAAGTGAACAGGATGAGCAACATACCCACCAGGAAGCCAAGGTCGCCAATACGGTTCATTACGAAAGCCTTCTTGGCAGCATCTGTATTCTCTTTGTCTTTGAACCAGAAGCCGATGAGCAGGTAAGAGCATAGCCCCAC
>CAIVKT010000221.1 GCA_903906615.1 uncultured Bacteroidota bacterium
ATGGAAAAAGAGTTGAGTAAAATCATGCCCGGCTATCCAGCATTCCTGATACAAGGCACCTACATTGTAAGGGCAATAGCGGCAATTTGGCGTAAACTTGTATCAAAATAGATATTCATACATGACCATCATCATAGTATCGTCATAATTATTGCTGAACTTTGCATTTACTAATGGCCATTTCAATTATTCATTAGCTTTATGCCAACATCACTATTGAAACACAGACTATGAAAACAACAATTCAGGGAGGCGGCTTTCTTATACAGCCTTCCACGCCGGAGCAAACATTTACTCCTGAGGACTTTAACGAAGAGCAGCACATGATCATACAGATGTGCAACGAATTCCTGGATAAAGACGTACTGCCCTACCTGATAGAAATAGACCAGCAGAAAGAAGGCCTAATGCCATCACTGCTGGATAAGGCTGGCGAACTGGGACTGCTCGGCGCTGCTTTCCCTGAAAAATATGGTGGCCTGGGCAAAGACTTTGTGACCGCAACACTCGTGAACGAATGCCTGGGCGGTGGCCACTCTTTTGCAGTAGCCATGGCCGCGCATAATGGTATAGGCTCACTGCCTATACTGTACTTCGGCACCGAAGAACAGAAACAGAAATACATACCCAAACTTGCCACCGGCGAAATGAAGGGCGCATACGCACTCACCGAACCCGGCTCAGGATCTGATGCGCTGGGGGCGCGCACAACAGCCACACTGAGCGCTGATGGCAAGACCTACGCCATCAACGGGCAGAAGATATGGATCACCAACGCAGGCTTTGCCGATGTGTTCACTGTATTTGCTAAAGTGGACGGTGATAAATTCAGCGCGTTCATTGTAGACCGCGGCACACCGGGCCTCACTTTTGGCGAGGAAGAACATAAGATGGGCATCAAAGGATCGAGCACACGGCAACTCTTTTTTGAGAACTGCGTGATACCTAAAGACAACCTGCTGGGCGAGATAGGCAAGGGCCACATCATAGCCTTCAATATACTGAACATAGGCAGGCTAAAACTGTGTGCAGCAGCCACAGGCGCAGCCAAGCACGCACTGAGCATCAGCACTACCTACGCCAAAACACGCGAGCAGTTTAAAGTGCCTATTGCCACCTTCGGCGCTATACAACACAAACTGGCCGAAATGGTCATCAGGCTGTATGCGGCGGAAAGCTCATTATACCGCACCTCGCAATGGATAGACAATAAAGAACACGAACTGGAAGACGCAGGCAAGCAGGATGCCCTCCTTGGCGCTGCAGAAGAGTACGCCATAGAGTGCGCTATGCTAAAAGTTTTAGGATCGGAAGCGCTGGACTATGTGGTGGATGAGGGTGTGCAAATACATGGCGGCAATGGCTTCTCTGATGAGTACAATATATCCCGCGCGTACAGGGATAGCCGCATCAACCGCATATTTGAAGGCACTAACGAGATCAACAGGTTGCTGACGCTGGATATGTACCTGAAGCGTGCCATGAAGGGCCGCATCAACATACTTGGCCCGGCCATGGCCATACAGAAGGAGTTGATGAGCATACCCGACTTTGGCAGCGATGATACCCCGTTTGCCGCAGAACAGAAGACCATAGCCAATTTCAAAAAAGCGATACTGATGTGCGCAGGCGCAGCCGCGCAAAAGCTGATGATGAAGCTGGAGAGCGAGCAGGAGATACTGATGAACATTGCCGATATGGTGATAGATACCTTCCAGGCAGAGAGTATGCTGCTACGCGCCATGAAGATGCAAAACAACGGCCACGCTAATGCCGATCTGTCGCTGGATGCCACACGTACCTTTATCTTTGATGCCGCAGACCGCATCAGCCATGCAGGCAAGGAAGCGCTCAATGCCTTTGCAGAGGGTGACGAACAGCGCATGATGCTCATGGGCCTGAAACGCTTTACCAAGGTAGATTCCTTCAATACCAAGGATGCCCGCAGGCGCATAGCTGCTAAGGTGATAGAGACCGAACATTATTTCTTTGTGTAGTTTTTACTAAAAATAAAATGCGCCGGTCTTTGTAGATCGGCGCATTTATTTTTAGCCTATTCTCCCAAAGGAGATGTTGTGTATGCTGTTGTGTATCCAGCACGAGTAATTGTGTAGTGTTTAGATCCTTCACTTCGTTCAGGATGACAAAGTGGGGATGATGTATTCTTTGTCTCGCGCGAGTAAAACCTCTACCCTATATGGAGATGTTTGGTTGAGTTACTTCATCTACGCGAATAGGGCAGGGGCAAGCCCCTACCGCGTTCGATGGTGTTATCTCCGCGTGAGGCAACCTACCTCCTAACAAACACTCTATGTCCTGTGCTTTTGCTTATTCTGACCACGCCATTGTTTCAACGTCAATAAAGAGTCTGAAACGGTATCAAGATAATGCACCTTGTAGGTATCGGGAGTCACATAAAAGTTATAGTTGGTGTTGTAGATATACTTACTATCCACACCTACTTCTACCCAAAAATATTTAAAAGATGAGTCGGGGTCTTTGGCTATCCTAAGGGCGATGTGCGAAGTTGTGTCGTTCCATGACTTTATCAGGGCCTTTATCTCAGGCAGTGATGCTACCGCACTTATGGCCTTATCTTCTTTTTGCGCTAAGGAGGTTTGGGCATGGCTGTTACCGGCTATGAGCAATGTAAGCAGGAATAGAAAATATCGGCTCATGTTTATTGGATTTGGCTAAAGCCGCTCTTATTTTTCATCGCACCACGGCTTAAAAGCCGTGGCTATTGGGGCGGCACTGCGTCTGACCGGGTCTGTTTTTTACTCATCCCTCCACTCCTTACCCGTCATGTTCAGGAACACATCTTC
>CAIVKT010000222.1 GCA_903906615.1 uncultured Bacteroidota bacterium
ATATATTTTTTAATGGCGCTACAAATGTACGTGCCGTAACAGCCTCCGGGCCAAGCCTTGCAGTGTGTGGGCTGGCATCGCTTGGTGTGCAGGCCGCTAACATGGAAGAATGGAATGTGTATCCCAACCCCACTACGGGGCAACTAACAGTACAGGCACCTGTGGCAGGGAGTTTTATACTGTATAACATGGTAGGCCAGCAGGTGGCAGCGTATAAGATTGCAAGCGGCGCCACAGATGTGCGGCTGCCTGCCGCGCTGGCGGATGGTGTGTATGTGGGTGTGTATAAGGCGGATGGTGGGGGTGGGCAGCAAATGGTGCAATTAGCCGTTAGTCGTTAGTGGTTGGTCGTTAGTTGTTAGCGGTTGGTGGGCAGGATGTAATGCCAACTGCAATGATTTTTTAAAAATAGCCGCAGAACAATACCTGTGGCTATTTTAGTTACGTACACTGCCTGCATTTTTAATGGCCTTTTTATTATCTTGCTCCCTGAAAAACGCACACTACTCACTACCAATGAAAAAGATCTGTTTGTTTATTGCCGCTACGGCAATACTGGCCGCGTGCCATTGCGATAACCATTGTCCCAAGCCGCCTCACAAGGCCCCTGCACCTAAGGTGCCTTACGGCAATTCGGCCTTCATACCGGTCGACTCGGCCAACAAGATGATACTCAGTTACCTTACCAGTATCAACTACCAGCAGAATGATACCGACCTGGACTGCCTCACTATTGATGCCGATACCATGAGGGCCTACCTCGCTAATCCCAATGTGAAGAAGATAAAGGTAATGTTCGCCCATACGCTCGAGTATATCAATGCAGGCGGCGGCAACCAGTATTGCGGCTACCAGACGGGGGCGCTCACGGTCATCATGGCCTGCTACGATTCTATGAATAATTATGTATACTACCAGGCACCGCAATCGCCGGGCATTAATATGGTGATGGATCATTCGGCACCATGCCCCTCAAATTGTGCGCATGGAGGCAGTGCTGCCAGCAATGTGTTGATACAACCGCCACCACAAAGAAAGTGAGATGCTGAATTTTTACGACCTCATCTTATTACTGATTGTAGGAGTAAGCATTTACAGGTATCGGGCGTTAGATCATGCTTCGCGCATATTTACGGTGTATATATGGTTGTCTGTACTTTGCGAGCTGGTAGCCAGGGTAGCTGGGCGCGTATACCACAACAATATGCCGGTATATGCCATATATGGCATCATTGAGTTTTTGTTTATGTGCGTGTACTTCAATAACATCATTGATGTATTCAGGGCTAAGAATATAGGATACCACCTGGCAGGCATTGGCGTATTGCTGGGTGTGTACAATATTGTATATGTGCAGGGTATTTTTCGTTTGAATTCTTATTTTCTTATTTTCGAGGCTATTAGTGTTATCGGCATGTCGTTATTCTTTTTTGCGCGCATGTTTTTACAGCACGGGCAGTTGCGGCTACATAAGTACCACCACTTCTGGTTTGCGGCCATACTCAGCTTCTTCTGGTCCATAACATTCATTCAATGGGGGCTGTACGAATACATTAATGTAAAGTACCCGCGCTATGTTGCCATTGATAATGCTGCAATAGTTATAGCATCTATGGTTAGCTACATGGCTATGATATGTGTGTACCTCTTTTATCCTAAAATGCAAATTAGCAATGACTGATATAAATGTGATACCGGTATTTATTGCCGGCACCATACTGCTGGTGCTACTGATATTTTTTATAGTGGCCTACCTGCTGATACACAAGGGCAAGCAGAACCGCTATGAGATCGAAAAGAGTAAAATGATCTATGAACACCAGAATAAGATACTGGGCATACGCATAGAGGAGCATGACGTGATCATGAGCGATATATCCAAAGAGCTACAGGCCAATATATCCCCCTTCCTGGACCACATAAAAACCAACCTGGATGCCCTGTCTGTCGCGCGTACGGATGCCGCACGGGTCGCTACGCTAACCACAACAAAAACAATACTGCACCGGCTGATGTGGGATGTGCGCCGCCTGAGCCACACCATGAACAGTGAGTACATAGCCCGCATGGGCCTGGCCGGTACGCTACGCGAGGAACTGGAGTTTATAGAAGCCACGCTGGGGCAGCATTGCGAGCTGAAGATAGGCGGCGCGCAATACGCGCTGCTCCCAGAGAAGGAACTGCTGATATACCGCATAGCGCAGGAGGCCATACATAATGTGCTGAAACATGCCAGGGCGCAGGCACTGATAATAACACTCCTGTACGATGCCGATGTACTGACCATGGAGGTTGCCGACAATGGCGATGGGTTTGATAAAAGTGAGGTACATAGAACGGATGGTATAGGCTTCTTTAATATGATGCAACGTACCCGCCTGCTGAATGGAATACTCGACATCGATGCGCATCCCGGCAAAGGATGTACCATAAAGTTGTGTGTAAACGATATAACCGCTGCAATAAAGCATTAGCGGGGAAAAATTGCCGCCTATTATCTGAAAGTTAATAAACGCCTATATCAAGAAAATAAATTATCATTATGTTGTGACTTTATTGTTATTATCAGTAACTTTACGATATACACGATAACCATTTAACGCTGATATATGAAGAAAGGACTTTTACTTCAGTTACTTACTGCCGGCGCATTATTGTTGCCCACGGCACATACACAAGCGCAGCTTGTGGATTGCAATGTATTTTTACAGGGCAACTTCATGGAAATAGGCATTAATAATAATGGTGCGTTTGGCAGTACCATTGCTGCGCCTACAGGCTACCACCCCACTACTACGGATACGATGCACAGCGATTGCGGCGGATCGTCTTTTTACGTGGTGCCGCAAATGGGCTTCGTTGTAGACCCTGCTGAGGATGGATGGACTACAGGTACACCGCCCTATTATGGCGACTATGTAATGCAGGAAAACCCGCGCGAGGGATTTGCTATAGAAGACTCAACCAGCGATGCCTCAGCCTATTCTTATGATTACCACCTGCACTCGCTGGGCTATAGTGGCCCGCTGTCAGGTGGCAGTACTGCCTACACAACATCGGGCAGTTTTCAGCAGGGCGGATGGGCCGGTAATTTTTATGGCACTACCGATAGCCTGGCTATTACACAAACCACTACCATAGATGTGGGTACACTGTACCTGCGGGTGCATGTAAGTTTCACTAACCTGGCCAGCACCGGCACGGGTACTTTTTATTACCTGCGCGTCATCAACCCGCATACCGATGAGGCCACTTCGGGTACGCCAATAAACCTGAAC
>CAIVKT010000223.1 GCA_903906615.1 uncultured Bacteroidota bacterium
TTTAGTTTGAGCCATTGGTTTTGCATGGAATAGTTACCGTAAATGTTGTCCCTTCGTTAACTACAGAGCTTACTTCTATGGTTCCGTTTAGTTTGGTTAACGCGTCCTTAACATTATACAAACCAAATCCCGACCCCGACTCCTCTGAAGTAGCCCTGTAGAACATCGTAAAGATATTACTTATGTGGTTCTCATGTATGCCTATGCCGTTATCTTTTACAACAATTTTTGCCACATCAGCATTTACTTTTATATCTACGTCCACCATTTTATCCGTGGCACCCCTTCTTTGAAACTTAAATGAATTTGAAAATAAATTATTCAATACGATCTTCAGCGATACTTCATCCGAAATAAACGGCACAATTTGCTCCACATGAGAGGTGAAGCTGATGTTATCCATTTTACCTGCGATACGGAACAGCGCGGCAGTATCCTGCAATACATTATTGAAATCAATTTCTTCAAATACCAGCTTGCCCCTTTTCAGGTTATAATATTCGTGGGTGCTTTTTATAAATTCATCGAGTTTCCTTACGGCCGCATCCATCATGCCCAGCAGTTCTCTCAGCTCAGGCAGGTTGTCTATATGCTTGGCCAGGTCCAGTGCGCCCAGTACACTGGAAAACCCCGGCCAAAGCGGCATTCACGTTAGTTGAACTTTCTTTACCTTCTTTTGCAGATGCCGGAAAAAACGGCGATAAAACGCACAAACCAATACCAACAGCATACAACACGCTCCTTTTAGCACAAACCATTATGCACAGATTGGGGATGAAACAATAAAAACAGATTGAAGTAAAATTACCGAAAAAAGATGATCTAAAACCACACTGTCACAATTATTTTACAATATGGTGCTGAAAAACGGTTTGCTATTTCTACATTTACAACCGCAATCCGTTATAGCAACTATGGCCGGCCTCAGTGTAGTTATCATCACATTCAATGAAGAAAAGAACATCGCAAGGTGCCTCGATTCTGTGAAGGATATTGCTGATGAGATCATAGTAGTAGACAGCAGTTCCACAGATACCACAGTGGCTACGGCACGGTTGTTCAACGCAAAGGTTATAGATCATCCGTTCATTGGCTATGGCGAGCAAAAGAACTTCGCCACCGCACAGGCTTCACACGACTGGATACTCTCACTTGATGCCGATGAAGAACTAACACCCACGCTGCGCCAGAGCATTCAGCAAGCCCTGCGCACACCACAGCATGATGTATACCAAATGCCGCGCCTCACTAACTACTGCGGCCAATGGATAAAGCACTGCGGCTGGTATCCCGATAAACAGACACGCCTCTACAACCGCACTAAGGGCAAATGGCAGGAGCAGAAAGTACACGAATACTGGAAAGCCAACGACGAAAACACAAAGAAAGGCCTGCTGAAAGGCGACCTGCTCCATTACAGTTTCGCCAGCATCAGCGAGCATGTGAAGAAGACAGAAAAATACAGCGAGCTGGCCGCGCAGGCCGCCGTAGAAAAAGGCAAGACCGCCAGCCTGCTCAAGATCATCGTATCCCCAAAGTGGCACTTCTTTTCCGAATACATCCTCAAGCTGGGCTTTCTCGATGGCTATTACGGCCTCGTCATCTGCCGCATGTCTGAATTTGCCGCATTTATTAAATACAGTAAAATACGACAGTACAGCAAGCAAGCCAACTCCGGCAGTGATGATCCCAAATCATGCAGTAAATGTGGATAATTTTCACATTTTCATGTAATAATAATACCCATCAGTACGGCTTCTTTTCTTACTTTTGCGCAATTCTTTTTCAATGACTGCTACACATTCTACCACTCCCGCCTGGCTGCTGCTGCAAGACGGCACCATTTTCAAAGGACTGTCATTTGGCGCTAAAGGCACCGCCGGCGGCGAAATATGTTTTAATACCGGCATGACCGGCTACCAGGAGGTATTTACAGACCCCTCCTACACCGGCCAGGTGCTTATCATGAACAATGCCTACACCGGCAACTACGGGGTCAAAGATACCGATGTGGAAAGCGGATCGGTAAAGATCAGCGGCCTCATTTGTAAGAACGTAGCGCACCGCTATTCCCGCATGACGGCCAACGGCAGCCTGGAGGACTACCTGATAGCCAACAACATAGTAGCCCTGTATGATGTAGACACCCGCGCGCTGGTGCAGCACATCCGCAACAAGGGCGCTATGAACTGTATCATATCCACCGAGCTTACTGATGAAGCCAGCCTCAAAGCTGAGCTGGCCAATGTGCCGGATATGGATGGCCTGGAGCTCTCTTCTCAGATCTCTACCAAAGAACCTTATACCATAGGCTCACCCGATGCCCCAATACGCATTGCCGTTATGGACTTTGGCGTGAAGATAAAGATACTCGACTGCCTTGCCACCCGTGGCGCATATCTCAAAGTGTTCCCCGCCAAAACAGGCATCGAAGAATTGAAGCAATTTGACCCTCATGGCTACTTCATCTCCAATGGCCCCGGCGACCCCGGCTCTATGGATTATGCGGTAAAGACAGTAAAGGATATACTGGCCACAGAAAAGCCATTCTTCGGTATCTGCCTTGGCCACCAGTTGCTGGCGCGTGCAAACGACATACCTACCTTCAAAATGCACCATGGCCACCGTGGCCTCAATCACCCGGTAAAGAACCTCATCACCGGCAAGTCAGAGATCACCACACAGAACCATGGTTTTGGCGTAGACCCTGAAGCCATCAAGAAAAGCGACCTGGTAGAGGTAACACATCTTAACCTGAACGATGGCTCCATAGAAGGTATCCGCATGAAGAACAAAAAAGCATTCTCTGTGCAGTACCATCCCGAAGCCACTCCCGGCCCGCACGACTCAAGGTACCTGTTCGATCAGTTCATTGATATGATCAAAAACCCCTAACCCCTAAAGGGGAATCACATTCCCGCAACAGCTTCCCCGATAGCTATCGGGACTCAATGAAAAAACTTTTAGGTTTTAACTTTTGACTTTTAACTTCCTCATGAAGCAAGAAAAAATTCTCATCGTAGGCGCAGGCGGACAGATAGGCGTGGAACTGACATTGGCGCTCCGCAAACTATACGGCGCCGACAACGTTATTGCTTCTGATATACGCGAAGCCCATCCTCTCCTTAAGGACAGCGGCCCATACGCCATACTCAATGCCATGGATGCTGAAGCTATGCTGGCGCTGGTGCGGAAAGAAGGCATCACACAGATATACTTACTCGCTGCCCTGCTCTCGGCCACCGGCGAAAAAATGCCGCAGAAA
>CAIVKT010000224.1 GCA_903906615.1 uncultured Bacteroidota bacterium
CACAAAGCACTTGATCACATCCACCACATCAAACGCCTTATTGTTTTGTGCCGATACAAGGCCATATATATCTTCTGCAGGGCGTTGCGGCGCTACAGGCTTTATACGGTCGTACCCCATACGCGATTGCTCGCCGGTCTTATCCATTATGCGGCGCACCTGGTCCAGGCACTCCTGCTCGGTATCAAATTTATAGTCGGCTATGCCGCTGATCTCGGTATGCGTTTTGGCGCCGCCCAGGGTTTGTATGTCCACATCCTCCCCTATGGCCGCCTTCACCAGGTACGGCCCTGCCAGGAAGATAGAGCCATTCCCTTCCACCATCAGCGTTTCATCGCTCATTATGGGCAGGTAGGCACCGCCGGCTACGCAGCTACCCATTACGGCAGCTATCTGCGATATGCCCATGGCGCTCATCTGCGCATTGTTGCGGAAGATGCGGCCAAAGTGTTCTTTATCCGGGAATATCTCGTCCTGCATAGGCAGGTACACGCCCGCGCTGTCTACTATGTATATGATGGGCAGGTGGTTCTCCATGGCTATCTCCTGCATACGCAGGTTCTTCTTGCCCGTTATCGGGAACCACGCACCTGCCTTTACGGTATTATCATTGGCTACTATCACGCACTGGCGGCCATGCACATAGCCCAGGCCGGCAACAGTGCCGCCCGCAGGGCACCCGCCATGCTCCTTATACATATCGTACCCGGCAAACGCGCCGATCTCTGTAAACACACTGCCCTTATCTATAAGATATTGTATACGCTCCCGTGGCGACATCTTGCCCTTTTCGCGCGCCTTGTCCATAGCCTTTTTGCCACCGCCCTGGCTGATGACGCCATGCCGCTGCTTCATCTGGCTCACCGCCAGTTTCATGCCATCTTCATTTTTGTTGAATTCGAGGTCCATGCAGAGATACTTGATTTGGATACAAAAATAGGTTTAAAAGGGCATATACCGCAGCCGCACCCTATCGCTTAATAAACTCTACCCTTCTATTTTCAGCTTTACCTTCAGGGGTAGTATCCCGCTTTAGTGGCTTTGTAGCGCCATAGCCTTTTGTTGTAAGCCTGGCAGTATCAATACCAAGCAGCCCTAATTGCTTTTTTACCTCATCTGCTCTTGATTTAGATAATTTCAGATTAATAGCAGCATTTCCATCGCTATCCGTATGCCCATCTATTTCCAGCTTTATAGACGGATTGGTCTTTAACACCTGTGCCAGCTCCATTAAAAATGGCATACTTTCCTGCTTTATAACCGATTTGCAGAGATCAAAATTAATAGCATGGCTCACCAACTTGTTTTTAGTAATAATAGCATTCAGTTCATCATTCTTTTTACCTCCGGCTATTTTAAAGTTTCTGTATTTTATTCCTCCCATAGATAGCCAGGAAAACTCTTTGGCATCGCTTGGATAATCCTGAATAGCACATACAGTATACTGATCTACATATACCTTCACTATGCTTTTGTTCACAGAAATAGCCAGGTGATGCCACATGTTATGGTCAAATCTATTCGGGAAGAAACCATGAATGCTTTTATTTAGCCCATACACATAAGAGTAGTCTATACTCCCTTCTGCACGCCCATTATACCCGCCAAAGGTGAATCCGTTCAAATAAGAATTCGTTTTCACTTCCGGCACGTAAAAAGTAAAGGATAATGCCGAATTTATTGTGGCCAGAAAAAAATCGCTTTCTATAGTAAAGCTATCAGGCAAATAACGGGAACTGATCACTGGTTCCAAGAACAGTAGCGTATCTCTTTTATCTATGTCTAATGCGCTTCCGCCTTCTTCACTTTGTATTTTACAATAACGCCCATTAACAGCAGCTGTAGCCATATTGCACTTCGCAAATCGCCATTGTACCGGAAACTTGTTTACCGCATCACTTTGAAAGTCATCATCAAAGATCACCTCCCTCCGCGGCAGAAAATCATAATCGTTAATGGCTGTTACCTTTAACTGGCTGCAGGCGGGAAGTGCATTTGCAATTAATAACCACAACAAAATCATCCATCTCATATGCGGCCTGTTCAATGTGCTACTTTCAAGGGCTTTAATCCTATCGCTTTCCGGGCCTTATTTGTTTCATCAATATTCGCTGGAATTACATCTTTACTTTCACCTGCAACTTCATCAAAAGCCTCTTCCGTATAATATAAAGGTGGCAAATGTTTTCCCATCCTATAGGTGTCATAGATATTAGCATATTCAAAGCCTGGCAAGTTCCCATTATCCACTTCTCCCATTAATTCATTGAATATTTTATCGTTCATCATTTGGGGTGAATGCTGTATCATCGTTGACACTTTATAGGGCTCAATGTATTTATTAGGAAATCCAAAGCGCTTGGTAATTGCCATTACCGTAATAAAGTTCCTAGAGTCTATCGGGCTTTGCAAACGCCACAACGAATCTTTTTGAGCTTGCGTAATGCCCACTTTGCCGTCTTGCACATCCGTCATCCGCTTAAATTTCTGTGCTTCATCCATTTGCTTATATTCAGCCAGCTTTTTCTCATCCAGCTCGCCGTACATGATCATCCAACGATATTTCTGGTCATTGGCCAGCATAGCCTCTAATTCATTTCTCAGGCTGTCTCTTTGGCTTTTGGATGGTTTTACATGAGTGACTTGTGCATTGCAATATATTGTGGCGCACAATAAGAATGGCACTATGATGAGCTTTATCATGCAGTGTGTTTTGTGTCTTAGTCTTTCAAAAATAATAAAATAATGCTCGCTTAATAGGACATTGTAAAATATCTTTGACATACCATAGCTTATTCTTTTTCCCTTTATAAAAAATAAAACAACGAATGAAATATGATATTTACAAAGAGATACGAATAACTGACGATTATAGCATATTTGACTTTATAAGTGTTGGGAAAC
>CAIVKT010000225.1 GCA_903906615.1 uncultured Bacteroidota bacterium
CGATGATAAAAAAGTGGCCCAGTTGCCCGGGCCGCAGGTGCTCTCCTAAAAACTGTGTAGCCATGCTCATTCAAAAAACTAAATAAAATGATAATCAAAAAAGCTGCTGTCCCTTAGCTGTTATTACCTTCGGCCACCATATCCTTCTTATACTTAGAGGGGCACTTCATTTGTATACGGGAGCAGTGGAAGGTACCGCCATCCTCGTAGCCCATCATCACTATCTGCTCTGATTTCTCTATATCACGGGGCTTTTCGCCGTTAAAGATCACCTTGTTCACATTGCCGGCCTTGTCTTTGGCGTAAAAGATAAAATGGTTGGGGTCCTTCAGCGGATCGTATACCATGTCCTTATCCTTTTGTAGATTACCGATCACATAATATTTCTTCCCGGGCTCTTTTGAAGCGGAGGTAAATGTCTCATAGGTACTAAAGCTGCCAAAAACACTTACTATAGCCGCTATTGAGGCTACGATGAGTACGAGCAGCACAATGTGCATCTTTTTCATGGAAAATATTTTACAACTTGGGGATTATGCAAAGTTACTGCAAAAACACCTTTCCGCACCGCAGTATATGGATGAAGCGGGAAAACGCCCCTTCCATCAACGACAATGCCCCGCAAATACGGGGCATTGGAATATGATAAGTTACGTTTCACTTTATACAGACTGGTTGCGGAATACGTCATAGCCTTTATCCTCGAAGCTGGTGAATACCACGCAAAAATGGCCCAGCAGCGCCAGCGCCCATGCGGCAGTGGTCCAGGCCGGCCACGGGTAAGCCCAATGGCCGTTCTTGGGGTCATACAGCATCCATGATGCGGCAGTAGCAACTGCAAATATTACCGCATGGATAGCAAGCACTGAAATTTGTTTCCCTGTTGGTTTGATTCTTTTAGGCATCTTTTGTATGATTGACCGCGCAAAGATAGCGTGCAGAATAACAAATTCAAAATTCAGAACGAAAAAGTCTGAATGCTAATATAAAGCAAACACTTTCCCACGGGTTTAAACCTTTATACATTTATAACCTCAAAGAATAAAAAACATGAAAACACTAAAAAAAGCAGCATTGTTCTTATTGTTATCAGTAGGCTTTGCATCGTGCATTGTCGTTTACCCGCACCACCATCACTGGCATCACCACCATTGGCATCATGGGTATTGATCGCTGGTAAGTAATAAATGTTTATACAAGGCAATGGTAGGGTATACCTGCTATTGCCTTTTTGCATTTTACGCAATCCACAGGGTGTGAACAGGTTTATTTGTGGCAAAAGCTGATTAGTATTATATTTACCGCTTATACACAAATGAAGCAAATCAAACTAATGAGCATGAAAATGATCAGTAACCGATTATTGTCCGTTTTGTCCCTCACACTGCTGGTTACTTTTTTCTTACCGGCAGGCAAGGCGAGCGCCCAATATGACAACCAATATGTCTCTTACAACGACTTTTACCAGGACCTTGCGCCTTATGGCCAGTGGATAGAAGATGGGCAATATGGCTACGTATGGTCGCCTGATGTAGATGAAAGCTTTCGCCCCTACTATACTAATGGCTACTGGGCTATGACCGATTACGGCAACACCTGGGTCTCCTCTTACTCTTGGGGCTGGGCTTGCTTCCATTATGGCCGCTGGACCTATGACAACTACTATGGCTGGCTATGGATACCCGGCCAGGACTGGGGGCCGGCGTGGGTAAGCTGGCGCTATGGCGGCGGCTATTATGGCTGGGCGCCACTGGGCCCCGGTTATGAGTTCGGCGATAACTATAGTCCTTACAACTGCCCCAATGACTGGTGGGTGTTCATACCGCCCCAATACCTGTATACCGGTGGCTACTATCACTACTGGTATGGTCCGCGCGGCAATTCAGAGATCATACACAATACAGATCTACAGAACAATACCTATAGAAACAACAACATAACGTATGTAGGCGGCCCGCGCGCGCATGATGTGGAACAGATAACCCACAAGCCAGTGCAGGTATTCAAGATCAATAACTCCACCAACCTGAACACACGTGTGCATGATAATGTGATCAAGATGTATCGCCCGGCACAGATACGGCCGGCAGCAAGTATAGCCGGCCAGCGTGTAGCGCCACCCAATGTAGTGAGCGCGCCACAGCAGGTACATGCGCCACAGCCTATGAACTCAGGCAGGGCTACCCCACCCCAGTTTCATAACGATGTACCGAGAAACACAGGCCGCACCGAAACGCCAGGCACAAATGTGAACCAGGTAGCACAGCCTGCAAGGCCGCAGCCCCGCGACAACAACAACCCCTACGAATGGGATGGCAGCAAGCAGCCACAACAGCAGCAACCAAGGGAAGCTACCCCACCGCAAAACACCGTAAGGCCGGAGCCGCAGCCCGAAAGGCAGCAGCCAGAACCTCAGCGCGCGCAGCCACAACCATCTATGCCAAGGTCTATGCCGCAACCGCAGAGCCAGCCTCGCCCCGCACCAGCGCCTGCCCGCAGCGCTCCTGCACCTGCACCGGGAAGAAGATAAACACCAATTGGTCAGTATATTGAAAACGCCCCGAAAATCCGGGGCGTTTTAGTTTTGTGAGATTCATTAGTTGTCCCAAACCTCAAAGGTGTGGGACACTGCACTGATACCAATTGCACTTCAAAAATGGTTATTAAAAAACTTGCCTTTGCGAACTTAAAACAACGTCTGGCCAAACATCTTTGCGCACTTTGCGGGAAATTTTCCCGAGGGAATTTGATATTTAATTGACATTGCTTTAATTTTTCATATCCTGCACAGGAGGCGGTGTTTCTTTGTTGCTGGCGAAAAGCGGGTTATGCTTTATGGTTGGTATAAATGCGCCC
>CAIVKT010000226.1 GCA_903906615.1 uncultured Bacteroidota bacterium
CGCATGAGGCGCGACAGGCTGGTGACTACCGAGAATATGGTAGCAGGAGATGTAGTAGTATCGCTCGCCAGCTATGGCCAGGCCACCTACGAGGATGAGTACAACAGCGGCATGGGCAGCAATGGCCTCACCAGTGCCCGCCACGAGATGCTGCACAAGGCATACAAAACAAAGTACCCCGAAAGCACAGACCCCAACCTGCCGGATGAGGTGGTGTACAATGGTAAGTATAGCCTCACGGATGCTACAGAAACGCCGCTGAATGTAGGCAAGATGATACTATCGCCCACGCGCACGTATGCGCCCGTGGTGCTGAAGGTACTGGCGCAGCACTTCGATAAGATACATGGCATCATCCATTGCAGTGGCGGCGGGCAGAGCAAGTGCCTGCACTATCTGCCCAAGCCGATGAGGGTGGTAAAGAACAATTTATTGCCTATTCCGCCGTTATTTAAGATGATACAGGAAAGTGCCGGTACCGATTGGAAGGAAATGTACCAGGTCTTCAATATGGGCCAGCGGCTGGAGCTATTTACGGATAAAGAAACAGCGGAAGCCATTATAGAGATCGCCAAAGGCTTTAATATAGACGCACAAATAAGCGGCTATGTGGAGCAGGCGGAGAAAAAAGAGGTAGTGATAGAGAGTGATAAGGGCATTTTTTCTTATTCTTAACAGTTTGGCATAAAATGTGCTGTAGGTAATTGAGACCAAATGAAAAACCCCGTATATGCGATCAATTACCCTTTTAACAGGACTGCTGGTTTGCTATTTTGCCCATGCACACGATAAGATATGCAAGTCCGATGGGAGCGGTATTAATGCCATAGTAAGGACGGTAGGTACAAAGATAGTTGCCTACAAAAAATACGATAACCCCACCGGGCCAGACTACACGATACCAAGGAAGAAGATCAGCAGTATAGTCTATGAAACCGGCGGGCAGGACAATTTTAAGCAGGATAATGATAAAAGCACCAAGTATGGGCCTAAGCGCATTAACTATGGCAAGAATGTATTCTGCGTGATACCGGGAGCCTATAGCGCATCGCTGGATGGCACTATCAATGATGCGGCAATAGGCATTAGTTACGAACGGCAATTAGATAAATTCGGGCATATCAGCTTTTATTTGCCGGTACTGGTCAACTTTACATCCAGCAAAGATTTCAGGCAGTATGACGATCAGTATCTCAGTACAGGCACGGAAACAAACTTCGGTTCTTACCACTCTTATACCTTTATGCCGGGCGTGAAATTTTACCCCGCCAGCAATAAGGAAAAGGTAAGGTATTCACTTGGAGCTTCTGCGTTTGCTACATTTGGCAAAGAACCCGGTTCTGTGTATAATTATGATAATTACAACGGGGGCGGTTCTGTATCACCGGTTACCGGCGATTATAGCTATGCGCTCTATGGTTTGATGATATCCAACTCTGTGAATTTTTCGGTGACGAAGAACATTTTTTTGTCCTTAGACCTCGCTACAGGCTTCCCGATATCAGACAACCGCCATGCCAATAATGATGAGATAGATGAGCTGGCATCGCCATTCATACAGTTTGCCTTCAAGGTTGGCTACAGGTTTTAAGTATTTTTTCATATCCCCTCTAAATAATTATAGCATATGCGTACAAAGACAATTCTACTTTCTGCAACAGCATTATGCCTGTCTGTGATTACTCAGGCGCAGGATAAGATCATCAAAATAAATGGCGATACCATATTGGCCAAAGTGAAAATTGTGGGTGTGAAAACCATAAGCTATATGCGCTACGATAACCAGGCAGGCCCCGACTATACTATAGCAAAAGCACAGGTGGGAAAGATCATTTATCAAAACGGCGATGAAGATGAGTTTGGTACGGAAGTTGACGCCATGCGTATGCCGCACTGGATGATACCTATGCGTCGCCGGGCAAAGGATGATGACGGGATGGACAACAAAAAGGAATTAAACTATTCGCCAAACCTGCTATCGCTTGCCCCGTTACAGTTTACGGAAAATGGCATGGGTGTGGGCCTCAGCTATGAGCGCTCGCTGGATGAAAAAGGTATCATTGCTTTTTATGTGCCTGTGATGGCTACTTTTAACTTCAACAACGGAACTTATTACAACTACAATACGGGTGCGTATCAGAATGCGCCTACGGACGTTATGGTCTATGCCATGCCCGGTATCAAAATATACCCTACAGGCTCGCAGGGCTTTGTTAAGTATGCCTTAGGGACATCATTAGTAATAGCAGATGGACAGAAGAGCAATAGTGTGTATGATAACAATACGGGAAATACCTCAGAGCAAACACAAACACATTTTATACTGGGCATGATCATCAATAACTCTGTGAACTTTAACCTCACAGAGCATGTTTATCTTGGCCTGGAGCTTGGCCTGGGCTTCACTTACCTAAATCGTGTTGGCGGCCTCAACCAGGATACTAATGGCCTTGTGCAGGGTAGCTTTAAGATAGGGTATAGGTTTTGATTTGGTTGATTGGTTGGTTGATAAGTTGAAAGGTTGATAGGTGAAATAGATGAATTCTCTTTGCTATTGCTGTGAGGAAAGTAAGAGTTCAACAAGTTCACGAAAATGCCGCCCTTTAGGGTAGGGGTAAAAAGAAACCCGCACTGCGCGGGCTTCTGATATTATAGGGGCTGGGCCAAATGTGTGGTTTAGTTCAGCGGATTGGCTATTATGTGAAATACTGCGGGTATATCCAGTTGCTCGCCGGCCAGTGGGGTAGCGTTGATGTGGGCTTGCAGGCGCATATAAATGGTGTCTGCGGTATAGTAGTTCTTCAGGTTCACATCGGTATTAGTAAAGAGACTGAGTGTAGTGGCTCCTTTGGGTATGCTGATGTCGTAAGCAATGAGTGCTTCCGGCAAAGTCTTGGTGGAGATAAACACATACACACTATCCAGGAAGTCGAAGTTGCCGGCAGATGGCTGCATGATCTGTAATTGCAGGCTTTTGAGGTCTACACTGGTTACGAGATTGGTCGCAGAGCCATATTGCGACAGGTATTGCTGCGAATTGGTAGCAATAGCCACGGCAGGGAAGGGTAACTCAAGGCCGCCGGGGGGTAATGCAACAGACTGGGTATAGCCGGGCACAGATGGTACTGTAACCTGCTCGTTGAGTGGCTCATCAAAGGTTATATTGGCCAGTTGCTTTATTTTGCTGCAGCCCGTGGCTGCAATTGTAGCGGCGATGGCAGTAATAAACATTATCTTTTTCATAGCAGAACTGTTAGTTCACAGTTATACAGGCAAAAGGTGTGCCACAAGATGTTATTTTGGATAAATGCCTGATTATGTATGTACTATGACATTACAGGCACAATGGTTTATCCGCTACTTTCACTTAATTTTGCCGTCCCTATAACGGGTATTTATGTAATGAGTAAGACAGTAGCATTTCATACACTGGGTTGCAAGCTCAACTATTCAGAGACCTCTACGTTGAGCAGGTCTTTGGAGGCGGAGGGCTTTGTGAAGAAGGATTTTGAGGATACCGCAGATGTGTATGTGATCAATACCTGTTCGGTGACCGATAATGCCGATAAGGAGTGCCGTATGATAGTGCGGCGCATACAGCGGCGTGCCCCCGATGCCATGGTGGTGATAACGGGCTGCTATGCGCAGCTAAAACCCGAAGAAATAGCCAAAATAGAAGGGGTGGACCTGGTGCTGGGCGCGGCAGAAAAATTCAACCTGGCAGCGCACCTGAAAGAGATAAGTAAAGGCCCTGCCGATGGTGGTGGCGTAAAAATATGCTCCTGCGATATTGAGGATGTTGTTGGCTTCAATAGTTCCTACTCGCTCAGCGACCGTACACGCACCTTTCTTAAAGTACAGGACGGCTGCGACTATAATTGTAGCTTCTGCACCATACCGCTGGCGCGCGGCCATAGCCGCAGCGATACGATAGAAGGCGTGCTGAATAATATGCGCGAGCTATCAGGAACCGGTACTAAGGAGATAGTGCTTACGGGCATCAACCTCGGCGACTTTGGCAAGGGCAATGATGGCGGCAAAACAAAAGAGACCACTTTCTACGACCTGGTGCAGGAGATGGATAAGGAAGAAGGTATAGACCGCATACGCATATCATCTATAGAACCTAACCTGCTTACCAATGAGATCATAGAATTTGTGGCAAAGTCGCGCAGGTTTATGCCGCACTTTCATATACCGTTGCAGAGTGGCAGCGACAAGATACTGGGCCTCATGCGCCGCCGTTACCGCCGCGACCTGTACACCGAAAGGGTAGCCTACATTAAACAGTTGATGCCGCATTGCTGCATAGGTGTGGATGTTATCGTGGGCTTTCCCGGGGAAACAGACGAGGACTTTAAAGAGACCTTTGATTTCCTGCACGGCCTCGATATCAGTTACCTGCATGTATTCACCTACTCGGAGCGCGATAACACACTGGCCGCGGATATGAAGCCTGTAGTGCCTGTACATGTACGTAACGAGCGCAATAAAGCCCTGCGCAACCTATCTTATCAGAAGATGCAGTACTTTACCGCACAGCACCAGGGTACCAGCCGCAATGTGCTGTTTGAGTACGCGGCTAAAAATGGTATAGTAGAGGGCTACTCAGATAACTATATCAAAGTGCAAACCATGTACGATGAGGCGATATTGAACAGGGTGTTGGAGTGGGAATTATAAAGTTGACCATTATTTTAACTGAATGATGAAACGCTTGCTTATTTTTATTTTATGGAGTGTATCGCTTGCTGCGAATGCGCAGGGCGTTTCATCAAGAAGGGAAGAGATAGAAGTGGCAGCAAAGAAACTTGATGCCTCATTCACGAAGTTTGATGAAGATGTAGTTGCTCAGTCTCTCAGCGATTGTATCGGCAGCCTGGTGCATGCCGCGCATGGAGCATGCGCGCAATTCCTGGTCAGTAATTTTTTGTACAATATAGACACTACTGCATCCTTCAGGCTTAGCACAGATGCTTATTTAGCCGATAGTA
Organism: uncultured Bacteroidota bacterium; assembly: GCA_903906615.1. GTDB lineage: Bacteria > Bacteroidota > Bacteroidia > Chitinophagales > Chitinophagaceae > Nemorincola. The sequence continues at coordinate 4,995 of CAIVKT010000226.1, forward strand.
TGTGTATCGAGTTCAGGTTTACTTATGCAAATCAGTTGCACCGCAAAAGGCGCTATGCCGAGGCTGCCAGGCTATACGAGCAGTGCCTGAAAGAAACGCCTGGCGATATATCATATCATGTATGGCTTGCGGATTGCTACATCAATACCGGCAGGGTGCAGGATGCGATAAACGCATGGGACAGCGCTGGCTATAATGAGCATCATACCAGCATTGATAAGGCGATATGGGCCATATACGGCAAGACCAGCCTATACCATATGCGGGATACCTACCGTAAAGATTTGGCCGGAGGAAAAACAGCCTCCGCTTACCCATTGATCATGCTGGATATGATGTGGGAGCAGGACTGGTGGAACTTTAGAGTTAATGAGCGCTTCCTGGCAGAAGATATGCGGCTGGCCAAAGAAAAATGTACCGCGGACGAGTATGATGAGCTGGCGGCATATGTACATATTAAGAAGCTGCCGGCAAATGAGGGTAGTAAAGACTCTGTTAAGCTGATCCTGGAGCAGGGCCACCTGCTTATAGGCAACGGGAAGATACCCGGTGATGGTAATATTACTTCCGATCTGCTGCGGATATGTATCGGTTATGAGCTGGTGCCTGAAATGCAGTTTTATAACCTGCATGGCGAAGATATACGGCAGCGCGCCATGAAAGAGAACGATAAAGACCTGCTGAATATATACGCATACCTACAGGCCAGTGTGTACCGCAAAGTAGACCCTGCCATTGACCGCATCGGATGGACCCAACTTAAGGACGAGCGATTTGCCATCAGCTATTTTGTAGGAAAGGCCGAAAAGAACCGGCTGAATGACCCCGAGCTGCTACAGTCACTTAAGGATTTCCCGGAGTCTGCACCGCTATACTGGATATATACCAACTGTGCAAAGAACGAGCAGCAACCCATGCGCCCTTACCTTATTGAACTCATAAAGAGAGAATTTCGCACCCTAGCGACCGACCCGGATAAATTTGGCAATTCTCTGAATGCCTTCGTGGGCTTCCTGGCAGCGGAAAAGTAATATTCGGGTTATTTTGCGTGCAAAGCACAAAAAGGATATTCAGACAACTAAATCAAAGTGCAGACGATGTATGCAAGTCATGCTGAATAAGGTGGGAGTGAATTTTGTAAGGATCACTCCTGCCGGGTAGAAGACTGTGCAGAATGGTACTTGTGCATAAGGCCCAGTTGAAGGTTCAGGTAAGTGGGAGTTATGGTGAGTCCATTCGTTCCTTTTGCATCTGCGATAGCGCTGTTGGGTATCATCATGCTTAGCGTTTCGGAGAGGGTGATGTGCCATTCTTTACTGACAGGCAGATGTTCCACCAATCCCAAATTCATATGGAATAGTATCGGGTTCAGATAGCCGGAGGTGTTTTGGGTGTGGTCATAAATAGCCGAGCCTGTATAGTTCTGATACAGTTCTGTTGACATAGTGCCTTTGAGCAAAAAGTTAATAGCAGGCATCAGGAACAGATGAACATATTGGTGGCGCTTACCAATACCTACATCGAAGGTGGGCGCAATGCCCATGTAAGTGCTTTTACAGACCACTGTGGTGCCGGAGGAGCTATCAGGGCTGTTGCTGAAAAGATTAAATGCGACTTTATTGATGTTGCTGCTATAAGTAAAATTGTAGGTATTAAACGTAAGTTTACTGCCGATATAAATGTGGCTTCCCGCTTTTCTTAACCAGGAGAGGGTAACGCAAGGCGCTGTTCTGCCAGATTGCACTACCGTAGGGCCATCAGATAAACTAAAGAAAAGTGGACTATAAGAAGGTGGCTGGCCGATGCCTGCTTCTACCGCAAACCTGTCCTGGGAATAGCCCG
>CAIVKT010000227.1 GCA_903906615.1 uncultured Bacteroidota bacterium
ACCTGGTGACAGGCGACCTGGAAATACACGGTGTGAAGAAAGAAATGACGCTGCCATTCAGTTTTCAGAACAAGGGAACAACTGCCACATTCAATAGCACGTTTACCATCAACCGCAGCGACTTCCATGTAGGCAAGCCCGGCGGCGATGTGGGTGAAAGCATTAAGCTGGAAATAATGGTTCCTGTCAAAAAATAAGTTAACCAACAAGTAGCACGCTATGTTCAAAAGATTATTGTTGCTCGGTTTTTTATCCGGTATCCTCGCAGGCGCATCCGCCCTTATTTACCAGAAGGTATACTCCACTTCGGTAGGTGTGGATTTCTCTGCTATTGCCAGGCCTGCCGGCATCATGGTAACCAGTATTATCGGTGGCATTATTGCCGCTTGTGGTTATTGGATATTAAACAAATGGCTGAAGGAGAAAACCGAGATCGTGTTCAATTTTATTTTCGTGATACTCTCGTTTGCCAGTATCCTGCCCGCGTTTGCCTTTAAGCTTCCGTTGGATGCAACGTCGCCCGAGCTATTCCCGGGACTCGTGATACCTATGCACTTCTTCCCAGCATTGGCTTTCTTTACACTGGAGCCACTGTTTATAAAGATCAGCGAAAAAACAAAAAGTACAGTGGCGTGATTTTTGAGTGAAACTATTTAAGCCTTTAACATGAATATAGATATCTGGTCCGACATTATGTGCCCCTTTTGCTACATCGGTAAGCGAAAGTTGGAAGCTGCATTGAATGAGTTTGAACATAAAGACGAAGTAACGGTAAAATGGCACAGCTTCCAGCTCGACCCTACCCTGCAGTCGCAACCCGGCACCGACCTTTACGGATACGTTGCCGAACATAAAGGCCAATCACGAGAATGGTCGGTAGGCATACATGGCCAGCTCACCAATACAGCCGCAGAGAATGGCCTGGAATATCATTTTGAAAAAGCAGTGATCGCCAACTCTTTCGATGCGCACAGGCTCATTCAGCTTGCTAAAAAGCATGGCCTTGACGGCGCCGCAGAGGAGCAGCTATTTAAAGCCTACTTTACCGATGGCAAAGACATCAGCAACCACAACACACTGATGCAGGTCGGTATAGACATCGGCCTGCGGGCAGTAGAAGTAGGCGAAATGCTCAACAGCGATGCCTATGCAGAGGCGGTACATGCCGATATAGCACATGCGCAGGAACTGGGCATAAGGGGTGTCCCCTTCTTTGCAGTGAATGACCGCTATGCCATATCCGGAGCGCAACCCAAAGAAGCTTTCCTGCAAACCCTGGAACATGCCTGGAAGGAATACGCGCACGCATCGGTAGCCAATGAATTAGAAGACGGCATCTGCACTCCGGATGGCTCTTGCGCGGTAAAGTAAAAAAAGTAGAAGGTAGCCGCTGCGATGGCTCTCGGTAAGTAATAATTAAAAACTGAAACAATATTTCTCAAAAACTAAAACCAAAAAAAAAATGTCAACAACAAAATGGGCATTAGATCCCACCCACTCCGAAATTGGCTTTAAAGTACGCCACATGCTCGTATCCAATGTATCGGGCCACTTCAAGCAGTTTGATGCTACGTTACAAACTGATGGCGATGACATGAGCACTGCAAAGGTGCATTTCAGCGCCGACCTCAGCTCCATCTCTACCAACAACGAGCAGCGCGATGGCCACCTCAAATCAAATGATTTCTTTGATGTAGCAAACCATCCGCAACTGACTTTCCAAAGCGATAAACTGGAGAAAGTGGACGAAGAGAATTATAAGATGCACGGTACGCTCACTATCCGTGGCAACAGCAAGCCCGTTACCTTCAATGTGGCATTTGGCGGCATAGTGGATAAAGACCCATGGGGCCTTACCCGCGCGGGTTTCGAAGTAACAGGCAAGATCAACCGTAAAGACTACGGCGTTAACTTCAGTATGTTATCTGAGACCGGCGGAGTGATGCTCGGCGAAGATGTGTCTTTACATGCCAACGCAGAATTTGTGAAGCAAGCAGAGCAG
>CAIVKT010000228.1 GCA_903906615.1 uncultured Bacteroidota bacterium
GTTCCTTACGCTGCCTTCACCTTTTTTATGTGCCATTGTCTTTTATTGAATTACTTAATTACTATACTATTGTTTCGAAAATTATGCGATCTCGTTGATCCTGATCTTGGTCAGGCACTGGCGGTGGCCATTCTTCTTCTGATACCCCTTACGGCGGTTCTTCTTGAAAATGATCACTTTATCACCTTTCAGATGGTCAACTATTTCAGCAGAAACTTTCTTCGCGTTTTTGCCCACAGTGATGTTGCCATCAGTGCTTACCATAAGGATGTCTGAGAATTGAACCTTATCACCTGCATTGCCTTCCAGGCGATGCACAAACAATTCATCATTCTGTTTTACCTTGAATTGTTGCCCTGCTATTGTAACTATTGCAAACATGATTTTACTAAAAATATTTCCGCAAAGATAACAGACTTTTTTATTTCTAACAACAAAAATGTATTATTATTTAAAATTTTTTTTCGGGGGGCTTTTTCCCTCTACGCAAATATACGACACCGGCACTATATATTTAATAGCATATCCCCTCCAATTAATATTAACTTTACCCCCGGTTCAATTGTGATCATGAAGATAAAATCTTTCCTTGCCAGGCCATACGCATCCATCATTCACGCAAAGGTGCGCAAGGGCATGGCGACCGCTGTGGCCGACCAGCAGGCCATCTTGCAGCAATTGATCAAGGTGGGGGCCAAGACTTTATTTGGCAAAGAGCATGGGCTGCAGCAGGTAAAAACTTATGAAGAGTATAAGCAGGCAGTACCCATTCGCGACTACGAAGCCTTCTCCGGTTATATAGAAAAAATAAAGGGCGGCGAGGTGAATGTTTTGTGGAAAGGGAGACCGATCTATTTTGCAAAAACCTCGGGAACGACCAGCGGGGCCAAGTATATTCCCATTTCCAAGGAGTCAATTTCCAATCATATAGGTGGCGCGCGCGATGCTTTATTATGGTATATGGCTGAGAGTGGCAACACTGCTTTTGCCGATGGCAAGATGATATTTCTCTCGGGCTCGCCGGAGCTGGAGCGTGTGGGCAGCATACCCACCGGCCGCCTCAGCGGCATAGTGAACCACTTTATACCCCGCTACCTGCGCGGCAACCAGATGCCCACCTACGAAACCAACTGCATAGAAGACTGGGAGGTGAAGCTGGATAAGATAGTGAACGAGACCATGAACGAGGACATGACCCTCATCAGCGGTATACCGCCCTGGATGCAGATGTACTTCGACTGGCTGAGCACACGAAAAGAAGGAAAGAAGATAAAAGAGCTGTTCCCTAACCTGCAACTGATCGTACATGGCGGGGTGAACTTTGAACCTTATAAGTCGAAACTGATAGACAGCCTGGGCGGCGAGATAGATATGATAGAGACCTTCCCCGCATCGGAAGGGTTCTTTGCCTTCCAGGATAAGGTGGGCGAAGAAGGATTACTGCTTAATACCAACTCGGGCATCTTTTACGAATTTATACCGGCAGGCGAGATAGGCAATGAAAGCCCCACA
>CAIVKT010000229.1 GCA_903906615.1 uncultured Bacteroidota bacterium
ACTTTTATAGGGCGGCCATCCCTTGTTTTGATAACGATAGCGCAATAATCGCCGCCGTCAGCAAAGGTAGATGCGTAGTAGTTGGGCACGCCCGGCGTTATATCCTCCGGCTTTATAGCATAAGGAATAGCCTTGCGCACGGGCATTTCGCAGCTGGCTACCAATGTGGCGGCAACAGTGCTGTAGCCTAAGAACTTCAAAAAGTCGCGGCGCGGGGTTGTGGCATTGAATAAATTGTCGCTCAGATCGAACGGCAATTCTTCCTTAAACTCATTTTCCACCACTGCCTTGTTGGTAGCGATGTTATTGAGATCTTCCAGGCCCGACCAATATTGTTTTTGACTCATATTGCAAATTCAAAATCTAATTCAATAATAATAGCAAATTCAAAATAACTCCTCCCCTTTAGGGGCCGGGGGTTTATTTAGTAATGGCATTTCTGACACTCCGTACCGCCAACCTCAGCTTCTGTAACTCCTGTACGCTTGCCTGATTTCAGCTCTTCGTGGTATTTCGCAAAGATGCTGTAGTAGTTGTTGCTAGTAAACTGCACCTCAGTAGCACGGTGGCAGTTAATACACCAGCCCATAGACAATGGTGCAAACTGGTACACTTCGTCCATTTCCTGTATCTGGCCATGGCAGCGCTGGCACTGTACCTGGCCCACCTTCACGTGCTGTGCGTGGTTGAAGTAAACGTGATCAGGCAGGTTATGTATTTTGGTCCACTCTATAGGGGTGGCCAGTATGTTGCCTGCTGCATCGCGGTTGTAATCTTTCTTTTCTTCGTTCCAGCCTGCGTATGCGTAGAGCTTCTTGATCTCAGCCGTACCATCGTGCTCGTGTCCTTCAGCATCTACCAGCGGGTGGTCTTTGCTGTAAGAGTTGATCTGCTTGTGGCAGTTCATACAGATATTGGAAGAAGGGATCATTGCCTGGCGGCTCTTTTCAGCGCCTGCATGGCAATAAAGACAGTTGATCTGGTTGATGCCCGCATGTACTTTGTGCGAGTAGAAGATAGGCTGCTTAGGCTGGTAGTTCTGCTGGCGGCCTTCGTTGATGGCGCCATTCACTAACCAGTAACCTGCAAGTATAAAGAGGAGGATGGAAACAATAGCTATTACAAATTTGCTCCTGTACAGGGGCATTTCCTTTTCATTAGGTGTGCCTTCTTTGTCATTGGCAGCGCGCTTCATGGTTTGGTTGGCCCTCCAAAGGAGTATCACCAGCACTAAAAGAGATAAGGTGATAACAGTATAGAGCCAGCCATTACTGTCTGTGGCAGTTGTTTCTCCGCCTGTACCTGATGCCGGCATTGCAGCAACGGGTGCCTTATACTCATCCACATACTTCAATACCGCATCTATATCATCTTTCGATAGCTGCGGGAACGCAGTCATCTGCGTGTGGTTGAATTTGTTATAGATCGCTACGGCTGTAGGATCGCCACTGGCTATTAATGCGGAGGAGTTGTGTACCCAGTTGTAGCCCCATTCCTTGGTAGGAAAGCCTTTATCAATATTCTGCAACGCAGGGCCGGTCGCATCCTTCAACGGATTGTGGCACGACGCACAGTTAGAATTGAATATAGCCTTGCCATCAGGCGCGGCTATTGCGGAAATATTGCATAAAAGCAAAAAAACGAGCAGCGGGCTAATGCCCCGGAAGTATCTAAACAATGGCTTTAATGATTCTGGCACAGGAATAAATTTGAAAATTAACTTTCCATTATATAAAAAAGCGAGGCAAAACTACAACACAATCCTGAAAACTTACAAACTTTTCTAAAAAATGTTTCCCAATACTGGTGCGGCTTTCAGCGGATTTGGTGTTATAAATTTATTTATAATGTCATTTCTTTGTCACAAATATTATTTCCTGATTTTATAAATGCTTGCCGTCCCGGTTCATTATTTTATTGTTATCTGACAAATAACCAAGTGTAAACAATTCCCGTATAGCGCTTTTTAAACACATTCTATAAGAATCATATGCACCCGGTGCGCCCGCCATCTACGGGTATGGAAGTGCCATTTAC
>CAIVKT010000230.1 GCA_903906615.1 uncultured Bacteroidota bacterium
GCCTTGGCCCTGTATACGGCATTTACGCTCAGTTTGGTATCGGAAAATGGTCCGTTAAAATCTATGGTGCCGTCATTGTCCAGCAAGAACTGGCGCACAAACAACCTTTTGAGTGTAAAGGTATATGTGCCCTGGTCGATCAGGTAACGGCCGTTGATGCGGATATCGTTATTAGGCGGAATATCCATTTGCAGTTCACCACTTCCCCTGGCCGTTATTGCATCGCCTGTAGACGGGTCGAGTACGATAGTAAGCTCGGCAAGTGAGTTGAGGTTGGCATCGATGGTGATGGAGAATTTGTCTTTGGACTTCTGCACTACTTTTTCCTGTGATGTACCATAGGTTTTGAAAGAGGCATAACTAAATGACGAACCGGCATCGGCTGAGGAACTGATAGGGATAAAGATGTGCGATTTAGCTGCCGGCCTTACGTTATACACATTCAGCTTCATATCGTTGAAGGGGCCTTTTAAAACAACAGAGTCCATACCTGCGATCACATTGCCATAAAAAATGCTATTGTCATTGAAGGAGAGGTTCATCACTTCAAACTTATCGGAGCGTGCATTGAGGTGCATCCGCATGTTCCTGAACATATTGTGCGAGAAGTGCCCCGTAAGCGTGGCGGGGTTGTTATGGCTATCCAGCATCTGCACATTACCGAAGCTGATGCGGCGGTTGGTTACGTCTATTTTAGCCGTGGGAATGGTGTAATAGCAGCCCATGTAGTCCAGCTTTAGCCCGCATTTTTCGAGATCAACAGTGCCGGATATCTGCGGATCGTAAGCAGTGCCGCCAAACGCGATATTACCATTGAGCGTACCGGAGAGGTGGCTCAATATGCCCACCAGGAATGGGGATGCCCATACTACGGGTGCATTATTGAATTGTATATTACCATCCAGCTTTTGGTGCGTGGCGCTATCGAAAGATATATTGCCGGAGACGGCCACAGATGCGTTGTTGCGGTAAATGCCTGTTTGCGGGTCGAAGGTGATGAGCTGCTTGGCCCCGTCGTAATCGCCTATGATGTTGATCGTTCCGACAGTATCTGCACCCAGCTTCACATCTGTGGCTTTTATGTTGGCGCTCACATACATGTCCTGGAAAATCTTATTGATGGTGATAGTGCCATTCACGCGGCCATCAGGCTGGTACATGGCCAGGCCAGCCCATGAGCCAAGTTGCCCCAGGTCGAGGTTGTCGGTACTGATGACCAGCGATTTGTCATTGTTTAGCAGCTCAGTTTCCGCACTGATCTTTTGCAGGCCAGAAGAGAGCGTGAGGCCATGCACCACCAGGTACTTATCGCTGTACACTACTTTGCTGCCACCAGCTATATCCCACTTCGCCTGGTTAAGGAAAAATTGTGAGGGGAGGAGCGTAAGGAACAAAGAGTCTTTGCGGGCCAGTATCTGGCCATTGAGGGTAAGCGCGCTGCCTGCATCGGGCGAGGTGGTGGCAATGGTGAATGCTACTGAGTCGTTGCCCAGCGTAGTGGTCACGCTTAGCGAGCCATTAAGTATGCTGTCGCCTATGGCTACATTTTCCACCATGGCATTGAGGCCGATCTCGTCGAGGTTGCCCTGCCCGCTGATAGCGATCTTGCTCATGTGAAATTTACCGATAGTGCCGAAAGGCACACTTGCGTTAAGGGTCAGCTTTTTCTCTGTAGTATTCAGCGAGCCGCTGAATGTAGAGGAATCGAAGCCCCTGATGATGGGTATGGTCACAGCCAGGAGGCTGTCTATAGTTATAGTGCGTATGTTGAAGGACAGGTTTTGGTTTGGCGCTTCTTTTGAAGGCACTTTTATGTAATTGGGTATGTAGCGGGACAGGTAGTACTGTACCGAGGCAGGCAATTTGCTCAATTGGTAATCGCCTTTGATAGTGGCCACCACATCATTGCTCTGTATGGTCAGCAGTTTATTTGTATCGCTGCCCGATGAATTGACCTGTATAGAATCCAGCGCCAGCTTGTGCGAGTTTCTTTTCATGTCTATATTATTCAGCTTGGCATAGCCCGAGAAGTTGTCTATGTTGCTGCCTGTGCAGTTGAGGTCAAAGTCGGCTGCGGCAGTGATAGTATCTGCGGTTAATTTTAACGCGTACAGGTTGCCCCACAGCAGGTGCGCGGTGGCATTGAGGACTATGTTCTTATCATTGTAATTGAGTCCTCCGTCAAATTCAAGGGCGAGGTTTGGATCGTCAACCTGTAGCTTACCGTTAAATTGCTTTTTGGCTATGGTGCCGTGGGTGATGATGTTTGTATAGTCGTATTTATTGAAACTGATCTCTTTTACCGTGCCGTCTACATTCAACTGTATATGATCGGGGTTAAAGGAGCTACCGGATACATCCTCATTGAGCGTGATGCTACCGAGGAGCGGCTGTTTCAATAGGGTGCCGATCATAAAGCCGTTTGCACTGAGCGATCCTTTGTACACAGCGGTATTGCTATTGAAGCCTGGTATGTCCATCTTTATATCTGTGCCTATGGATCCCAGGTTGGTATTAAGTATGCCCTTTACAGCAAAATTCTCAACATAGCCTGCGTATGCGCCTTTGAAGTAAGCATAGGATATGCTCTCCAGCGATATATCAGGGCTGTTCTTCAGCATAGGCGCATAGCGCAGTATGCCCTTGCCATTGGTCACTATCTCGCCATCGGTATAAGTGATCCAGGTCTTGTAGATATCCGGCAGGCCCTTCATGGTTAGGTTGCCCTTGATCACCGTATTGCCGTCTGATACCATGAGGTTCTTTCCATAAAGATTGGCCACAGTTCCCTTGCCATCTCCGGTTACCCGTACATTTACCTCCGGCAGCACATTCAGTTGGGGTGCAAAGAAGGCAATGTCTTTTTTATCTATGTAAGCGTCTTTGAGGTGGCCTTCCATTACCACACTATCAATGTAAGAGGTGAAGTCGGGGAAGCGCTTGTAGCGCATCGCATAGTAGTCCCTTATCTTGCTGTTATTGGTTTCGAGGTACAGGTTTTCGCAAACAGAGGCATTGGGCGATACGGTTATCTTACTCTTCATTTGCTTTATGACAATGCCGCAGCGGTCTTCGGCATGCAGTTTTTCGAGCTGGCCGCGAATGGTATCGCCACGTACTGTAACATCTTCTGCATCGACTGCTATGTTTTTAATGATGAGGTGGTTCTGGTCAAACAGGTTGGGTTCGGGTACATTATCATCCATAGTCAGCGTGTACGTGCAGCCATTCAGAATAATGCTGTGCAGGTTCACGCTCCAGTTGTCAGTGTTAAAAGGTGTAGTGTCTACTGTGTCTATCTCAGGAGAATGCTTGCGGCGTGGTTTGCCACCCCTGAATTCGCGTTCGGCAACGACCGTGTTGGCAACATCTATGCCATTGATGTCTATAAGCTTTTTCTTGAAATCTATCCCTTTTGCGTCCACATCAAATTTGCCGAGGTCAAAGTCCAGGTCTTCACCGCCCCAGGCATCATCGTAATGGAGACGCACATTATCCAGGGCAACTTTTCTCAGGTCAAATTCAATGCTGTTTGTTTTGGTGCCAGTATCCTTTTTATCAGAGCTAAAGGCATCGGCTATAAAGTCATAATTCCAATCGGCCGAGGCACGCGTGCGATACAGGTGGCTGTATACATTCTTTAATCCGATGTAATGAATAACATGTGTATCCTTAAAAATGAACCAGTCGGTAATCCGTATTTCAAGTTCACCGGCAGAAAGCAGGGTATCGTGGGCTTTATCTTCTATAAAGACATTACGAAGGTCCAGATGATTGAGCAGGTCTATGCGCACACTGCCTATAGATACTTGTGTTTTGAGCTTATCGGCAAGTATACCCGCAGCCTTATGCGCTATGAAATGCTGGACAGGGGTAAGGTTTACCAGCAGTACCACTGATAAGAGCAGCACCAGCACGCCGGTAGCCACATAGCGTAATATTTTAAAAAAGCGCTTCAGGAATTAATTGTTATATATAATGACCTTTCCACAAAAATAGCTTCAATATCCCACCTTGTAAAGAATAAAGTGTTAACATTTAAAACCACCTGCAATAACAGAATACTATATCCTTCACAAAATATACTATTTTGCTGCCTGTTTCCAATAAATAAAAAAACAAAAACGCAATAATGAGAACATTAACTCTTTGCACATCTTTTATAATGATAGGTATGATGGCCAGCGCGCAGAAAGCGGATTTTACAGGTAAGTACCCCGATACAAAAAAGGGCACACAGACAGATGAATACTTCGGTACTAAAGTGAGCGACCCTTATCGCTGGCTGGAAGACGACCGCTCTGATGAAACCAAAAGTTGGGTGGTGGCCGAGAATAAAGTAACGCAGGGCTATATAGGCCAGATACCCTTCAGGGACAACATCAAAAAACGCCTGACGGAACTGTGGAACTACGAAAAGTATTCGGCCCCGTTCAAAGAAGGCGATTATACTTATTTCTATAAAAATGACGGCCTGCAAAACCAGAGCGTTCTTTACCGCCAAAAGGGTAGTGATGCCCCTGAGGTTTTCCTTGATCCCAATAAATTTTCCGCCGATGGTACCTCCTCATTGCAGGGTATAGATTTTACGAAAGACGGCTCGCTGGCTGCCTACCAGGTATCCACCGGCGGCTCCGACTGGCGTACTGTGACCATAATAGATACAAAGACAGGCAAGCAGGTGGGCGATGCATTGCACGATGTAAAATTCAGCGGAATATCCTGGCTGCATAATGATGGCTTTTATTACAGCAGCTACGACAAGCCGAAGGGCAGTGAGCTATCCGAAAAGACACAGATACACAAACTGTTCTATCATAAGATGGGTACCCAGCAAAGCGATGATAAGCTGATATTCGGCGGCGAGGCCACACCACGCAGGTACATTGGTGGCGGCGTTACGGAAGATGAACAATTCCTCGTCATTAGTGCAGCCAATGCCACTTACGGCAATGAACTGTATATACAAGACCTTACGCTGCCAGATGCGAAGATAGTGCCGGTTGTTACCGGCTTTGACCACGAACAAAGCATTGCCTATACCGACCACGGTATGCTGTACATAGAAACCAACCAGGACGCCCCTAACCGTAAACTGGTGAAGGTAAGCGCAGCACACCCCACTAAAGAAAACTGGACGGTAGTGATACCTGAGACGAAATTTCCGTTGAGCATATCCACATGCGGGCATAAGCTTTTTGCGCAGTATATAGAGGATGCTGTTTCCAAGGTTTATCAATATAGCCTGGATGGCAAGATGGAGAAGGCCATAGAATTGCCCGGACTTGGCACTGCTAGTGGCTTTGGCGGCAAAGAGGGAGAAAAGGAAACCTACTATACCTACACCTCTTATGTTTATCCTCCCACCATCTTTAAGTATGATATAAATACAGGGGCTTCGTCTACGTATAAAGTATCTAATGTGAAATTCAACCCGGCAGAGTATGAGAGCAAGCAGGTGTTTTATAAATCGAAAGACGGAGTGCGCATACCCATGATCATCACTTATAAAAAAGGCATGAAGCTCACGGGCAAGAACCCCGTAATGCTGTATGGTTATGGCGGTTTCAACATCAGCTTAACACCATCTTTTAGTGTCAGCAATCTTAGCTTCATAGAGCATGGCGGTATATATGCTGTGGCCAACCTGCGTGGTGGCGGGGAGTATGGCGATACCTGGCACAATGCAGGCATTAAGATGAAGAAGCAAAATGTATTCAATGACTTTATAGCTGCAGCTGAATACCTGATCAAAGAAAAATACACTTCTAAACAATACCTTGCCATATCAGGTGGATCCAATGGCGGCTTGCTCATAGGTGCCTGTATGACCCAGCGCCCCGATCTGTTCAAAGTATGCTTCCCGGCAGTAGGTGTGCTGGATATGCTGCGCTACAACAAATTCACAGCAGGTGCAGGCTGGGCCTATGATTATGGCACTGCCGAGGATAGCAAAGAGATGTTCGATTACCTCTATCATTACTCTCCTGTGCATAACGTAAAGACGCAATGCTACCCGGCCACACTCATCACCACCGGCGACCATGACGACAGGGTAGTGCCTGCGCACTCGTTCAAATTTGCCTCATCGCTACAGGCGGCGCAAACCTGCAAGAACCCGGTGATGATCAGCATAGAAACAAATGCAGGCCATGGCGCGGGCAAGCCTACAGATATGCTCATATCCGAGCAGGCCGATAAATGGGCGTTTTTGTACTGGAATATGGGGTTGACTTATTGATGTGTTGCAGAGTTCTGTTTAAGGATTATCAGGTTGTAAGCATTTCGGGCCTATGAAATTATATTGTCTTGCTAAAAATGCCAGTGTTTTTATTCTATTGTTGTTAGCATGTTCTTCTCAAGTTTATGCTGCCGGAGATACGTGCAATATTGATAAGTGTGTTTTCTTTGAAAAAGAGATTGCGAAGGTCATTGATAGCTTTTTATTGCAAAACACACACGGGGAACCCACTTATGAAGTGCTTATAGCTAGGTTTTACCATCTTAAAGATGATAGAAGTGATTTCTCTTTTAGCATTAGCTACATTGAAAACTCACATGAGTATAACGAATTTCGGCCTGAATATTATGCGGAGATAAACGGCAGGTACGTTATTATGAAGGGTATTGACTCTGTCTACGAAAATTTATTGCAACCAATCGGCATTAAAAAAACTAAATTTTCTGACCTGAATGCAATTGCGAGAATTATTCAAAGACTGTTCCCGGCAGATGCTGGCTATTTATTAGATGATGGCGTATGTGCCAGTGCTGGCAGTATAGATGGTTGTACGGTCAAATCTACTTTTTACAGAAATCCATTAGATATGAGCGATAAAGTTGAAATATTTCCAGCTTTAATCGGAGAAGTGAAGGATGTAACCGATGAATTTAGAGGTAAGTGATGTAGCGATAAAATAATCTAACCTAATGAGCATTCCCAATTTTTTAATCACATTGGATGGTGCAGTTTCTAATGCTATTAAGGAGCATAATGTGAATACCTTTCAACAGGCAACCTTATTTGTCAGCCGCCTTTCTTATGGGCGCAATGCTAATAAAAATGAACTGGTAACTGTATTCACCGATAATTGTGGTACATGCAGCACCAAGCATGCCCTACTAAAGCAGCTTGCACAAGAGCAGGGGTTCAGCGGTTTGAA
>CAIVKT010000231.1 GCA_903906615.1 uncultured Bacteroidota bacterium
GCGATATGGTCACATTGGGTACCTGGAAGAACGGCACCAGGTTGCGCGATGTAGAGTCTATGAATGTAGGGAAGCCTAAACCATAGAGGTCATTATACAACAGGTTGGAGCTGAAACCATTCATAGACATCGTACCTGTGTAGGCATGTGTGACCACGAAGTTGGTAAATATCTTATTGAGGAATGGCAGCTTGCTCAGTCCATTATATTGTATCTTCCAGTTAGGCAGCGGTATAAATGCCTTGAACGGATTATCACTTACGTTATCGTGGGTGTAATCTATCAATGGCTCATTGGCGGCTGTTTTGCCGGAGTATGCAGCTATGAATGCGGGTATCAGCACATCCTGCGAATACGGGCCATACCCCTTGGTATATCCGGGATTGGTAGGGTCCTGCAAGCCATTGATGTATGGATTGATAGCGCCCAGGCGTTGTGAGATCACCGGCCTGTCGGCCAGGAACTGGTTGTAGATACCGGAACCCACCGATGAGTTTTTGAACATACTGCTCAGGCTGATATAGGTAATATTGAACGAGCCTGACTCATACGGGTTGAAGTGATGGAAATCAGCCGCACTGCTGCTTGCGTTCACATCGGTATCGGCATACAGCTCGCTGTGCGACTTGCTGAAGGTCTGAGTCATGGTCAGGTCTATCCTGAAATCCTTGAACGGAATAAGGGAAGCCGTAGCATTGATGTTGCGCGAATAGGTTTGCTGGAACTGCGCGTTAAAGAGCGAGTCCTTGGTAAGCCTGCCTGCGGCAGCCTGCTGTGCCAGCCAGGTGTAGTTGGGCTGGTAGCCATACACAAAGCCCAGCCCCGGCGCCTGCGAATAGTTATTAATACCCATGAAGCGGGTACTATCCATATAGCCTGGCAATATAGTGCCTGCCGTTTGGGTATAGTTCAGCTTCACATTGTTCACCATAGTGAGTATGTGCCCTGCTACCTTCTCGGCAAGGTTCAGTTCGGGTGGTTTGCTGCGCCTTAGCTTGCGGGCAGCTTTGCGGGCTGCCTTCTTCTTGGCCTTTTCGGCAGCAGCCTTAGCCCTGTCCTGGTCTTTCTGCACCTGCACCAGGGAGTCCAGTTGGTCATCGGTCATGTTGGCCGTGTTCACACCATGATAGGGCAGGTCGTTGGAATCAATTGCAGGCATCCCGCCTGTGCCGGTACCTGCACCACTACCGGGGCCTGTACTACCGCCGCTACCCGCTTTGCTGGTGTCGGCAGGTTTAGCGCCTCCTTTACCAGGGCCGAGCAGGCCGCCACCGGCAGCCCCTCCGCTACTACCACCACCGGTAGTAGCCCCCCCCGGGCCATTGGCCACAGCGCCACCATTGCCGGGGCTACCCGGAAGCGGAGGAGGTGTTGGGGCCAGGTCGACCCCGGGTCCGGTACCTCCACCTTTACGAAGGTCTTTCACATTCTTATCTCCGGCGCCACCATTCTTGTTCAACGGGCTGGTCTGACTACCTGCGCCATTGGCTCCTGCTTTCTTGACTGGTGGGGCATTTACTGCTTTCAGCCATCTCCATTTATCATAGAGCGTTTTCATGTTCAGCTCACCGGTAAACGTTTTGGTCTGTGTGTTGCCAATGGTGTTTCCAAGGTCGGCAGCTACAGGGGCGCCACGCAACCATGAATAGTTGGCTGTATATCCCAGCCTGGCATTGATCCAGTCGGTAAGCGGTAGCTTGGCGAGTGGTAATGCGTAGGCCGCGTTAAAAGTTTGCGCATAAGAAGTATTGCGCCCGAAAGACGTTATCCGCTGCCATAGCGTATCCTGCTTCTGCGCAGAGTTGAGCAGGCCATACGGCTCATCAATACTGGAAATATTGGTAGCCGAATAATCAATGGAGAGTGACTTGGTTAGCTCCCAGCGCAGGGTATACACACGGTTCCAGGTCCAGTTTTGGTAAAAAGAAGGTGGTATGCTGTAGCCGCTGCCATCACCCACATCGCGCATAATGGTCTCTTCCTCCACGCGGTTCATATCGCTGCGGAAGGTGAATGTGGACGGCAGCGGGGTGAAGTTGAAATCCTTGATCAGCGCCAGCCATTTCGACCTGGACCTGATCAGCCTCTTGAATGGCTCTATCGGCTTCACCTTTATACTGTAGGCATACCCAAGGCCATACTTTTGTGTCTTCAGGTTATCGTAAGATATCGTTGGGTTGTGCTTGTACTGGTCGTTGTACGAATAGCTGAAGTCGAAGTTCTTCAGGCTCCACGGAGCGCGAACCTTTTTTGCTTTGGCAGCATTACCCACTATCCTTACATTGCTCAGGTTAATGCTTTTGATAGAAGTGAAGTCGCGGGCCACATTCTTTATAGAGTCGCGGGCAGCAGCGCTACGGGCCGAACTCAATTCATCGCTCAGCAGTATATCCTCATTATATGGGTCGTATTTAGGCGTACTTACATTTTGCGTATACCCTATGAACAGCGGCAGGGTCACGCCCCAGTCTTTAGGCAACAGTTTGCCCAGGGCAAGATTGGTAGATGCGTTGTACTGGTAGAAGTTATCCTGCGAGCGCTGCTCCACATTCTGGTCTATATTGCCATAGCCGGCAGTGTGCATACTACCGGAGAGGTTTACATTGCCCAGGTCGGCGAGCTGCACGGCCACCTTGCCTGCTGCTGCATACCCGGCATGGTCATTGATACCTGCCATCCTCAATTCATCAAACCATACTTCAGTACATTTGGGCAGGCCATCATCGCCCGCTGTCTGCGTACTCTTTTTAGGATTAAGCACGCCCAGCATCAGGTTCTTTGCGCCACCTATATTCGGGTTGCCCACCACCACTATGGTATTGCCTTTGGAGTCGGTGGTATAGAACGGAGTGTAGGAGGGTATGCCTGCCGCATCGCGCGCCTTTTTAGCTGTCACCAGGTCCTGCAGCACTATATCCATTTCATTGGATGCAGGCCATATAATATCAGAGGCATTGGGGCTTGAGGCATTGAGCGTATTGAGCGGTGTCATGGTCAGCGGCATCCGGTACTCATAATAGTTGTCTGTAAAGTCACTGCCTATGCGTATAAAGGCATCTACATCAGCATTATTCACTACCGGCATACCTACAACCCCTTCGGCATGTATGAACATACGCAGGTAGGTAAACTGCCGCATATCCACATCTACCTCTTTGTATACCGCGCGGGCATCGCCGTCTTGCAAAGAGCAGGTTTTTAACGAAAGTGATTGCTCATTAAGCTGCACTACCTGCCCGCTGGATACCGAAGTAAGCTGCCTGCTCACACCGGGAGGTATCACATAAGGAACGGGTGTACGCTGGCCGTTTTCTTCAATGCTTACAGAAGTTACCGTAAAATCCGTAAGCCCCTGGTTCTGCTGCGGCATATTCTCGCCGGGGGTATTCAGCGAATAGTTATAATTGCGCCATTGGTTGCGGCCCAGCTCCAATGTGGCAAAACGCATGATCACGCTATCCTGCCAGCCGCTGAGGAACATACGCATAAAACGTATAGACCTGAAATCTGCTATGCCATTTATTTTGTGATCATAATTCTCAATAGGTATCTTGAACTGGTACCAGTTTTCTGATTTGTATTGGCCATTGGGCAGCAACACATTACTGGTTTGTATGTTGATGATATTATTCGTACCCACAGCCATGCCTTTTTTCATGTCTATGCGGTACTGGAAGTAGCTTTCCCCTTCATTCAGTGTATTGTCGCGGTCTATATCTTCTGATTCGGGTATAGTAGTTTCGGCGGTGGAGTAAGAGGCATTTGCGCTGGTTATCGGCGAATTGCCCTGCGGGCTGTTGTAGCGCTTGTACCTTCCCAGCACCCCCAGGCCTACGCCATTATTCACCGTATCATAATCCGATCCGCGGTAGAAGTGATAGTTGTCATTGGCAGGGTCATTGAAACACTGTAGGTAAGCCGGATTAGTGGCACCCAGTTTTTGGCGCAGAGCGGTGAGGAACGGCGCAAATTTGTGCTGTTCATCCAGTTGATGGGGAACAGTGGCGATATCTGGCAGGCCATCATAGCCCACATCCTGCAAAGTACGCGCATTGGGATCATCATCAAACGCACGGGTTATCTGCTGCTCAAATTTAGGCGCGTAGCCCCACGCAGTAGTATCCAGTTTCGTAGAGTCAAA
>CAIVKT010000232.1 GCA_903906615.1 uncultured Bacteroidota bacterium
AAACCTGTTGGTGTGGTTATGCTGCTTATGCCTGCACCTGTGGCCGGTATGCGCGGGCGCGGCCTATCATATGGCCCCTGCAAGGTGGCAGCAGCTGACCAACGACAAGGCTTTTGCCTACCGGCATGATGTGGAAAAGGCGCCACAGCAAAAAATAGAGCAGGATAATGCCTTTCTTAAATTTATAAACGCGATCATTCGTTTCTTTACCAACGGTGGCGGATATATACTGTTGTGGCTTTTGGCTGCCGCTTTGCTGATATGGATCTTGTACAAGGTGTTCATCAGCAAGGACGTTTTTTTATTCAGCCGCAAGCAAAAAGTATTTGCAGGGGAGGCAAGTGCGACGGACACTGAGGACATCAACAGCGACTGGGCCTTGCTGGCGCAGCAGGCATCGGCAGGCAATGATCTGCGGATGGCAGTAAGGTATAACTATATGTGGCTGCTGCAACTGCTACAAAAAAGGGAACTGATACAATACCGCAGTGACAAAACAAACTTTGAGTATGCTGCCGAGCTGGCCGGTACAGCCTATCGGCAGCCGTTCAGTAAGCTATCGCGGCAATATGAGTATACATGGTACGGGCATTATGTACCTACCGCAGATGCGTATAGCCAGTATACTGCCATGCTTCAAGATCTTAAAACTACACTTGGCGCATGAGGCGGTATGTATACATAACGCTTATGGTGCTGCTATGCAGCGGCTGCCAGGACAAGGCGGAGCAGGAGCGTATGAAGTGGCGGCAAACACTGGGCTGGGACGACAAGCGGCCTTATGGCACCTGGCTGGCCCACGAATCGCTCACAGATTATTTTTCGGATGCAAAGGTGGAGACCTTATCAGGTAAGTTCAGGTTCAACAACATGGACGATAAAATGAAGTATGGGCATACAGGCCCTGCTTTGCTGATACTGGAGGGTTTTGATTTTTATTTATCGGATGAGGAGTGGGTGGAGTTGAAAAATTTCATCAGGACCGGTAATGAAGTTGTGCTGTTCAGTAATGTGCTGGACAATAAAATAGAACAGGACCTGCAATGCTTTATGAAGAACAGCCTATCCAACCGGTTCGACCTTTTTATTACAGATAAGGAATTGAGTAATCAGAATGTGCTTCGATTGCAAAAAGTCCAGGGAAGGGCGTATGGGTATACCGGGCGTAGCCTGAAGGCGTATTTTGATGTTTCAACGAGGCGCATAGACAGCGTGGCTATGGATAATGTGGATACTGCCAGCAGTAAGTACCAGGAATGGGCGTATCCTGATACGCTGGGCTATGCCGAGCTGGAGCCGGATATGGTGCGCTACAAACTGGGCGCAGGCCACCTGACACTACATGCAGCGCCACTTGCGCTCAGTAACTACTTCCTGCTACAGGAAGGCAATGTGGACTACCTCACCGGTATGTGGCAAACACTGCCTGAAAACATAAGCCGTGTGTATTGGGGCACCTATGGCTACCGAAGTGCCGAATCATCGGGCATGAATGTGCTGTGGAAATACCCCGCCACCAGGTATGCAATACTGCTGGCGTTGCTGGCACTGCTGGTATATGTGCTGTTTGAAGGCAAGCGGAAGCAGCGCATCATACCCATAGTAGCTCCGTTGCGCAATGACTCGGTATCTTTTGTGGAAACGGTGGGAAGGCTGTATTATAACAAGGGCAACCATGCCAACCTTGCCTCGAAAATGACCATGCAGTTCCTGGATTGGGTGCGCACACACTACTTTCTTAACACCAATGTACTGAACGATGAATTTATCGTGCAGCTCTCTATGAAGTCGGGCCAGGCAGAGGCTACAGTG
>CAIVKT010000233.1 GCA_903906615.1 uncultured Bacteroidota bacterium
ATGAAATAATGAATATTGGGCCTGTTGAAGCTGGATATAAAAATGCGTGGCCCGTGCAGCGCCAGGCGGCTTACAATATCCTCCTGTGTTACTTTATCAGCGCTGGCAGTAAGGGCTATTACCGGCAGTTCGGGAAATTGCTTTTTGAGTACAGCCAGTTTCAGGTACTCCGGGCGAAAGTCGTGGCCCCACGAGGAGATGCAGTGCGCCTCATCTATAGCAAACAAAGAAGGGTTGAGCCCCTTTAAAAAAGTAAAAAAGGAATCGCTGTTGGCAGGTATGCGCTCGGGCGCTATGTAGAGTAATTTTAGGTTTCCGCTCTGCGCATCGCGCACCACCTGTTGCTGCTGCTCCTGCGATTGGGAGGAGTTGAGAAAGGCAGCATGTATACCATTGGCAACAAGCGCATCCACCTGGTCTTTCATCAGCGCTATGAGTGGCGATATAACAATAGTGATACCTGGCAGCAACATGGCCGGCAATTGGTAACAGATAGACTTGCCAGCGCCTGTGGGCATGATGGCCAGTGTGTCTTTACCTGCTAATACGCTTTCTATGATGGGCTGCTGGGTGAGGCGGAATTCGTCGTAGCCAAAGAAATGCTTTAATGCCCCGTGTAACTTTTCGTGCGAGTATGTATTCATTTTGTAAGTCGTAAGTATTTAGTCGAAAGTATAAAGTTATCAGGGAATTCCAATATTTAAAAAATTACATCAAAAAATGTGCATCAACCTGAATAATCAAGATCACGGGCAAAATCACATCATCCCTTTCACCAAATTCCCCAATCGCTTTAACGCCTTATCCACCTCCGGTGTCCATTGCATGCCGTAGCTGAGGCGCATACAGTTTTGGTAGCGGTCTTGCAGCGAGAAGATAGTACCGGGCGCAATGCTTATTTTGTGCTGCATGGCTTCCTGGTATAGCTGGTAGGTGTCTATGCGCTTATCCAGTTCCAGCCACAGTATAAAGCCACCCTTGGGTATGGTCATCTTTATGTTATCGGGGAAGTACTCGCCTATGGCACGGGTAAACTGCAGGCTGTTGCTGTGCAGCGTTTGCCGCAGCTTGCGCAGGTGGTGCTCATAGCGGCCCGTGGCCAGGAAGTTGGCTATGGCAGCCTGCTGTGCGGTTGCCGTTGTAATGCTATGATAGAGCTTTAGCCGCTTTACCTTTTCAAAGTATTTACCGGGTGCCACCCACCCTACCCTGTAGCCGGGCGCAAGGGTCTTGGAGATACTGCTGCACCACAGCACATTGCCTTCCTCATCAAACGACTTGCAGGAGCGCGGGCGGTTCTTGCCAAAATACACATCGCCATACAGGTCGTCTTCTATAAGCGGCACCCCGTGTCGGGACAGCAGCTTCACCATAGCCTCCTTCTGCTCATCAGGCATACAGTAGCCAAGCGGGTTGCTGAAGTTGGTCACAAAGAAGCAGGCTTTGATGTTGTGCTTTTGCAGCGCCTTCTTTACATCATCGGGGTCTACACCTGTATCGGGGTCTGTGGGCAGCTCCAGTACTTTAAGGCCTATGCTTTGCGCAAAGCGCAGCACACCAAAGTACACAGGGCTTTCTACCGCTATGGTATCGCCCGGCTTGGTGATTGCTTGCAGGCAATACGATATGGCATTCATGCAGCCTGCGGTGGTTATGAGGTCATCGGCATGAAGGTGGCCACCCCAGTGCATGGACCAGCGCGCCACCTGGCGGCGCAGCAGGTCGTTGCCTTGTATCACTTCGTAAGACGTGCCGTTGGATGGCAGCTCGCGCAGCGCCTGCATCATAGATTTATTGAGTCGGGCAAGGGGCAGTATCTCCGGCGCAGGCACACTCAATGAAAAACGGGTCACCCCCTGCATTGTAAAATCATCGTACACCTCGCCTATGATGGCCTCCACATTCTTACCCTTCATGGTTTGCAGTGGGTTGCTCTTCTTTATCTTCCCCGGAAAGCGCGATGGATTGTAGCTCACATAGTACCCCGACTGCGGGCGCGGCTCAATAAGCCCCTTGCTCTCTAAGTGATAGTAAGATTGCAGGATGGTACTCACGCTCTTACCCTCCTGCTTGCTCAGCAGCCTTACCGAGGGCAGCTTATCACCTATCTTCATTACCTGCCCCAGTATCTGCTGCTCTATGGTATCGGCTATCTGCAGGTACAGGTGCTCATTGGTGGTTTTAATAGCTTTCTTCATGGATAAAAAAACTGTTATGGTCAAAATTACGGAAATTGTATCTGTTTTGTTTTGAAAATTTATTCCAATTTTGTGCCGTAGTTGTGATTGATCCGTGTGCATGCCCCGAAACCCGCTACACATAAACATGGCCAGGCAAACCAAAGCATATATAGCCCTCCTCTTCATCTGCATAGTGTGGGGTACTACCTACCTCGCTATTAGAGTGGGCGTGGCGCATTACCCGGCATTGCTGTTTGCGGGCACCCGCCAGTTCATTGCAGGCATCATCCTGATCACAGCTGCACTGGCCATCAATAAGAATAAAGACCTGTCAAGGAAGAACATACTGCTGCAAATGCTGGTGGGCTTCCTCATGCTGAGCCTCGGCAATGGCGGGGTAACATGGGGCGAGAAGTACATACCCAGCGGCATAGCAGCGCTCATCTGCTCTATGATGCCGCTGTTTGCGGTGCTGTTCAACCTTGCTTCTTCTAAGAAAGATCATTTCAACGCCACCATAGGCGCGGGGCTGGTATTGGGCATATGCGGCGTGGGACTTATCTTCAAGCAGAGTTTCAGCGATATGTCCAACCCGTTGTTTTTGCAGGGCATCATCACTACCCTGCTGGCAACGGCTGGCTGGGCTGCGGGCAGCATTGTGAACAAGACCAACAAAAACCCCGTAAACCCATTCTTCAATTCGGGCTTGCAGTTACTGTTCGGCGGGCTGTTCATGCTTATCCTCAGCCCGGCATTAGATAGCTACCGGGGCTTTCAGCTTTGGGATCGGGATGGTGTACTCAGCCTTATTTACCTCATCATCTTTGGCTCTGCGCTGGCCTATGCGGCCTACATGTACACACTCAGCAAGCTGCCCATTGGCGTGGCCACGCTATATGCCTATGTGAACCCGCTGATAGCCGTACTCACTGGCTACGTATTCCTGCATGAGCCGCTGAATATTTATACAGGCATGGCTTTTGTTGCGATCATCATAAGCGTATACCTGATGAACAGGGGCTACCGCAAACAACACAACGAAGCAATAAACGCTACCGATGCCTTCCCCGAAAGCGCACCGGCAGAATCATAAACATAAAAAAAACAACGACCATGGAACATGCTATTTCTATTACCAGCCAGGCAGAAAGAAAAGTGACCGACACCAAATCATTGCCCTTTGGCAAGATACCTACCGAGCATATGTTCATTGCCGAGTACAAAGACGGCCAATGGCAGCACGCGCAAGTAACCCCTTTTCATGACCTGACGATGAGCCCGCTGGCGCTGTGCCTGCATTACGGGCAAACTGTGTTTGAAGGCATGAAAGCCTTTTCGATGGAGGACAGCACCGTAAACATTTTCCGTATGGATAAGCATTACGAGCGTTTCACCAAATCGCTGCAACGCATGTGCATGCCCCATGTACCCAAAGAGCTGTTTATGAATGCCATACAGGAACTGGTGCGGCTGGATGCCGACTGGGTGCCACGCGAGGCTGATGGATCGCTGTACCTGCGCCCGTTCATGATCGCCACCGAAGACAGGATAGGCGTAAAGGTATCAGACGA
>CAIVKT010000234.1 GCA_903906615.1 uncultured Bacteroidota bacterium
ACCGAAGGGTAGTAAACATTATAAGAGTCGCTGCCTATGGTATTGAAAAAGTAGGCTTTATGAAAGAGGAGGTAATCTTTAAAAACAATAAAGCCGCATGTAAGTAGGAGCATTGCAGCTATGCCTGCCGTATACTTTTCAATAAATAATATAGTGCTCCTATCGCGGTTATTTGCGGTAATCATTGCCTTAGCAGGCGGGTTGGGATCATTTGCAATAGACATGTGCGCACTAATCTTGTGCAAAATACGAAGTGCGCGTTACTAACGCACACTTTCAGTATCTGTTGCATCCTTTTTTATTCCTTTAAAAATGATCATTTACTGATCAGCAGCTTCTGGTACACCTTGCCGTGGCTGGTGGTCACTACGGCATAATAAATGCCGGTAGCGAGGTCTTGTGGCAGCAACACATCGGGTGAAGTAATAGTAGTGGTCAATACTGTTCTGCCATAGAGGTCTACCAGTGTCAGCACATCGGTAGGAGCAGCGCCGGTTATCCTGATGTGGTCTTTGGCCGGGTTAGGCACGATGGTGATGTTTTGCTCATTCACTATGGGTACGCCCACATGCGATGGCAGTATCACCGATGTGCAAAAAGAGTCGGTGCATATATAACTGTTCTTGCGGTAGGTGGTCACATACAGGCATACATGGTAAGTGCCGATGGCAGGATATACATGGAATGGATTTGCGGCTGTAGAAGTATCGGCAGTGCCGGAGGCGGTATTGCCAAAATTCCAGAGTCGCACAACAGAGTCGCCCTTGCTGCTGGTTGATTTGTCGGTAAAGTTTACCCTGTACCAGCCGGACAGCGTATCCGTGAAATCAGCCTTCAACGTGCCACATGGCCCGGTGATCACTGCCAGGTCGCTCATCACCATAGCTCCCGCATCCACCTGGTTGAATTTGAACCTGATATTGCGCACCTTAGCAATGTTGATGCCGGTGAAGCTGCTCAGGGGTATTTGTATCGTATTGAGGATCACCTTAGGTAGTTCCTGGGGCTCTGTGCCGGGCTGGTAGAACAGTGCATGACTGTGGTTGCTCACTACTTGCCTGCTGGTATCGCCTGCCGAGTCTATTACTTCTACCGTCAGGTCAAGATTTTGCCCGGTGGTTGTTTCCCTGAAATCTACCGATGCCCTGAATTGCAGGTACTTGTATTGCGACAAGTTTTCGTACGTGCCGGGTATGCTGTTCTGGTACCATTCTGTGGTATCGTTCCAGCGCATGTGCATTTGTGCCAGCCCCAGTACGCCACCCGACCCCTCATGTGGTTTCTGGTCGCCGTAAGAGGTGATGCCGCAGGAGGCCATGCCCAGTCCGCCGCCGCAAATGGTAGAAGTAAGCAGGCCTGTTTCTATTACTGTGTCGGCAAGTGTGTTGGTATGTGTTCTTACTGTACTGTCGGTACGGTTCACATCCAGCCTGTCTGTATGGCCGGGGTGGTAGGATACAAAAACTTCCGAAGAGTCGAGCATGGAAGATGCAGGCGGCACAAGGTCATTAACATTAAGTATAGGGCCAAACTGGTCTTCATGGCCTATGTATACGCGGTAGAAGGCGCTCAGGTAGGCAGTAAGCGCAGCCTTTTGTTTGGTGGTATCAAAGCGTTTGTTAGACGAAGTATCAAAGCCGCAATAAGAATCCAGGGGGTCTATGTAATCGTCCCAGTCATCAGCGCCACCGGCTATGTAAGATCCAGGCGTCCATACGGTATTAAAGAAGTTGTGGTTAGCGCCCATGAATAGCACGGTATGCTTGGGCGATTCGTCTGTGGTATCCGAGTAGCGGGCATCATCATAAAAATGCACACCCTGTATATCCGATACATCGCCATCGCAGTAAGGGGCCACATCCAGCAGCGGTATGCCGTTAAGCACATGGCGCTCAAAGTCTACAGGCGCAAGCGTAAGCACTGCCTTGATGCCATATGGGCTGCCCAGCGAGCGGTTATACAGCGCATTGAACACAGCGCCCTCGCCACCGCGCGAGTGCCCCATAGTGCCTATGTTCTGCATATTCAGTTTGCCAACAAAAAGGCTGCCGAACGGGCCGGTAGTATCGGTTGTGTTCCAGCCATTCCACAGGTCCAGGTGGTGCTGCATCAGTTCGCCCCGGCCTTGCATGCCATAGTCGCCCACGCTGTTGTCGGTGGCATTGATGGCATTAGCAGATATGGAAATGACTATGTAGCCGTGGCTCGCCATTTGGTTGGCCAGGTAATCATAGCCTTCATAGCTGGTGATAGAAGACCAGCCGCTGGGGCAGGGCCATACACCGCTGGTGTTGCTGGGGTTGGTGGTATCGTAGCACGTTTCGTGTCTGCCATGCAGGAACAGCAGCACCGGGTAATCGCTGCCGGCAAGCCCGGTAGGATAATGCACCGAACCACGCACCTCCACCGAATCGGGAAAACTGGGGCAAAGAAAGGCCAGGTCGCCGAAGTTATATTCAGCCTTCGTTACGGCCAGTGTGCCGGGCAGCCCGGGGTCGGGTGTGGTTTGTGCTATCCCGCTTATAGGCATAGTTATTACAAAAAGCAGTGCAGGCAACAGGTTGCGTAAAATGTTTTTCTTTATGTTCATCGAAACTGTTTTTTTCTGAATGAAGATTATTTGGTCAGCATACTTTTATTGAGCTTGCCCAGCGACCAGCATTTATTCGATTTTAGTTTGCTCAGCATTTCCATATCTGCGCCCTGTTCTTTGATACGGCCATAGGTAAGGTACATGTCTGCGCCTTCTTGTAGGGTGTGGTATTCATCTATGCTTACAGGGAAGGTAATACTACCCTTTCCCTTGCTGCTGCCCTGGCTGCTGTGCTCAAAGTTTTTACTGCCTACATGTAGCACGTAAATATTACCCCCCATCCTGAACGGCTTGGAAGAGGTCAGCGTAATAGCCACCGTACTGCCTTTTTGCTTTATGGAGCTAACGCTTGTTTTGGCCTTCTCCTGCGCTATACTGCGCAATGGCAGCGCCAGGATAAATAGTAAACCGGATAACAAGATGATGTTATTTTTCATGTGCTTATATTTCAATCATAAATGTAATTAAAATTAACTAAAATATCATGGTATCATTTTTTTACAAACCCTTTAAAGAACGATCATGAATACTATAGAACTGGCTGCAACTACGTCTGCCTCAAGGAAACTAAAATGGTGGCAGGTAGCGCTCATATCCGTTGCAGTATCCACGCTCGGCGGATTATCTGCGCTTATGTCTTCTAAGAAGCAAAAGAAGGTTTACAATACACAATTCAAACAGGCTCCATGGTCGCCACCCGCATGGGCGTTTGCGCCTGCATGGACCATCAACAACTTCTTCCTCATCAATGCGAT
>CAIVKT010000235.1 GCA_903906615.1 uncultured Bacteroidota bacterium
ATAACCAAGGAGGATTGTTGAAATTACATGTACATACACCCATATAGCTAAAGTTTATAGAGCCATAACATAACCTTATACCTGTTGTCATTGTCAGTAATAAAAACCACCTTACCTTTGCTAACGCTGTTAGGAAAAAATACAGCACATCATGGGTATCGTTGAACGTAAAGAAAGACAGCGGAAAGAAGTGAGGGATAGTATCCTGCACGCTGCATGGCATATCGTAAATGAAGATGGCTGGCAAACCCTGTCTATACGTAAGATAGCAGATGCCATCGAATACAGTGTACCGGTGGTCTATGATCACTTCGAGAATAAAGAGGCTATATTATCAGAATTCAACAGGCAGGGATTTAAATTATTGGGCGACCGCCTGAAGGAGGCCAAGGAGAAACACCGCAAAGCAGGCATACAATTAGAAGCCATAGCCATAGCCTACTGGGATTTCGCGTTTGGCAATAAAGAGTATTACCAGCTCATGTATGGCCTGGGTATGCCCAACTGCGAAAGCCTCAACTCTGTTCCTGAACTGATGGCGTTTATTGGTGTCATTCATTCTACTATAGACGAACTAATAAAAGAAGGCAATAGCAAAAACAACGATCCATGGATGAAGGTACACTCCTTCTGGTCTATGATACATGGGCTGGTGTCTATCAACCTCATGTCGCCACCGGTAACGCACCTCGGCCTTACGCAGGATGAATTCAACAAAACAATCCTTAAAGATTTCATCAAGGGATTTTTAAAAGGGCTTACAGAGTAGCTTACAAATAACATCCCGATAGCTATCGGGGCCAAATAAAGATTTTCATTAACCAAAACAAAAACCAAAAAACAAAAAACAGCATGAAAAAAGTAACGATCGTATTCGCAGCATTAATGTTATCGGCAGCCGCTAACGCACAGTCATGGTCTATAGACAAGGGCCACTCCAGGGTTGGTTTCGAGATCACCCACCTTACTATCAATGAGATAGACGGAGATTTCAAATCTTTCGATGGCAAGATCACTTCCAGCAAACCGGATTTCTCTGATGCCTCTATCGAATTCACTGCTGATGTGAACAGTATCAATACGGACGTAGAAGCCCGCGACAACCATTTAAAGAGCCCTGACTTCTTTGACGCTGCAAAAAATCCTACACTTACTTTCAAGAGTACATCGTTCAAAAAAGAAAGCGGCAAGACTTACAAAGTTACCGGCAACCTCACTATGCACGGCGTTACAAAACAAGTAACACTGAAAGCAGTATTGGTAGGCACAGCCACTAACCCGATGAGCAAGAAAGAAATGGCAGGCTTCCGTATCACCGGTAATTTCAAACGTGCAGATTTTGGCATCGGCGCATCTATGCCTGAAGCTATGCTCAGCGAAAAGGTAGAACTGGTAGCTAACACAGAATTCAGCAAAGATTAATCACTATAACCATGAGAACAATCATTTTATCAATGGCAACGCTGCTCACTTTTGCAGCAGCGTTTGCCTTTGCCCCGGCAGCCAACTGGCAGCTTACAGACAAGTATAGCGTACGCTTCACCGGCACAGGCGATGTAGGCGGCATCTTTAAAACAATGAAAGGGACTATTGCCTTTGATGATAAAGACCTCGCAGGCTCCAACTTCGCGCTGGCTATTGATGTGGCCTCTATCAACACCGGCAACGGCCTCATGAACACACACGCCAAAAGCGCAGAGTGGTTTGACGCAGGAAAGTACCCGCAGATAAAATTCACATCGAAAAAGATAGTGAAGAGCGGCGCTAACTACCTGGTGAC
>CAIVKT010000236.1 GCA_903906615.1 uncultured Bacteroidota bacterium
CGCTATACCTGGAAGCCCAATAAAGACGGCATATTCAAGGCTACCCTCAACAGCTCATACACGCAAAGCGGCATTGGCATACCCAACCCCTATTATGGAGCGCCCGATAGTGTGATAACAGACAGCGTCACCCGTAAATTCAGTAAGCTTGGTCAGAACATTAATTTCCTCACTAAAGACCAATACTACTACAGCAATGTATCGTACAGGCAACTGTATAAAGAAAAGTATAGCCTTTATGTGGCAGGCTCTTATAGCCTCGACCAAACAAACAATACATTTGGCTACGAATCCGCAGGTAGCATTCCTATAGATGAAAAAGACCATCGAGGGCAGTTTCGCATCGAAGGCAAAGATTATTTCAGCGGCAGGCTGAACCTCCTGGTAGGCACTGATGTGCAGAGCTACGGTATATCCAAAACCTACGCTGATACCTTTAAACAGTCCTTTACAGAAACACAGGTATCCGGCTATACAGAATTGGAATGGACACCCATAAACTTAGTGTCCTTCCGCCCCGGTTTAAGGTATGAGCACAGTGTATTGCTCAATAAAGATGATATAGCGCCCCGCCTGTCTATGGCTATAAAGACCGGCCATCACAGTCAAATATCTGTGGCCACCGGTATTTTTTACCAGGATGCCGATAATATATACCTGCTGGCCGGCCTTAAACCTGATATGCAACGTGCCACACACTACATCATCAACTGGCAGTACTCTAACGATAACCGCACCCTGCGACTGGAGGCCTACTACAAGCACTACGACAACCTCATCATAGAGCACGACAGCACAGCTTTCGATCCCAACCTGTATCGCACCATCACCGGCGCTACAAAGGTGGATAACAGCGGCTACGGCTATGCGCAGGGACTGGAGCTTTTTTACAGGGATAAGAAGAGCATCAAAAATCTCGACTACTGGGTATCTTACAGCTATATTGATACCAAAAGAAAATACCTGAACTATCCTACCGAGGCCACCCCGACTTTTGTTGCCAACAACAACCTGAGCTTGGTGGGCAAATACTTTGTGGATAAATGGCAAACCAATTTCAGCGCCACCTACAGCTACGCCAGCGGCAGGCCCTACTACAACCCCAACAATCCCACCTTCCTTGGCGACAGAACACCAGATTACAATAACCTCGCCATATCTGTAGCCTACCTGCACAGCTTTGGCAAGTGGTTCACTGTATTCTACCTCAGCATTGATAATGTCACCAACAACCACAACATATTCGGCTACAGGTACCAGTACGATGCTACGGGCAACCTCGTTACCAGCCCTATAGTACCGGCGCTGTACCGTTCTGTATTCTTTGGCATCAATATGTCGCTCACACAATTCAAGAAAGACGAATTATAAATCAAAAAAACCAACTAAAAATGTATACAATGAAAAAGATGATCTTATTAGGCGCAGCCGGCCTTGCCGTATTCAGCGCGCAGGCGCAGGATTTCAAAACCGTGGAAGAAAAAGTGTTCCTCGCTTTTGATACCACGCAGGATATGAATACCAAAATAGAGCAGGGCAACAAGCTCACGCTCATAGCCAAAAAATGGGACGGAGAATGGTCGGCGCACTACTATGCCGCCTACAGCAAGGCTGTGCTTTCTTATATGGAGAAAGATGCCGCCAAGCGAGATGCCTACCTTGATGAAGCAGAAAAAGACGCAGAAGATGCCGTTACCCTGCTGAAAAAGAACAACGATGAAACCTTTGTGCTGGCAGCTATGATCGCTAATGCCCGCATGGCCGTAGACCCTATGCAGCGCTGGCAGAAGTATGGCCAGATATTCACCACCGACCTGGAAAGCGCAAAAGACCTCAACCCCGACAACCCGCGCATGTACTACCTGCAGGGTGTGAGCAAGTATTTTACGCCCAAGGCATATGGCGGTGGCAAGGCAACTGCATTGCCTTACTTTGAGAAGGCAGCAGCCCTCTATGACAAAGAGACCGGTAAAGACATCACCATGCCACATTGGGGAAAATATAAGACACAGTATTTCATCGCACAATGCAAGCAGGCCGATTGATAATCAGCGTATTAGACCGTGGCACGATACTTTTAATACCTATTGTACAAACA
>CAIVKT010000237.1 GCA_903906615.1 uncultured Bacteroidota bacterium
ATATACTCTCCCTTGTACCGGGCATCTACACCAATGACTTTAAAGATATAAAGACAAGTGGCAAACTGGCGCTGAGCGGCTATGTAAAGGGCACTTATAACAAAAAGCAGATGCCGGCCTATGGCCTCAACCTGGGCATACAGGACGGCTCTTTCCAATACACAGCGCTGCCCGAAAAAGTATCGGACATACAAGTGAAGCTGGAAGTAGCTAACCCGGATGGCATTACCGACCATGCCGTAGTGAACCTGTCGCAATGCCACCTGAACCTGGGCGGGCAGCCCTTTGACTTCCGTATGCTGCTGAAAACACCGGTTACGGACCAATGGATAGACGCATCGGCAAAGGGAAGTGTAGACCTGGCACAGGTACAGAAATTTGTGAAGCTGGATGCGGGCACCAAACTGGCAGGTACTATAAGTGCAGATGTATCTGTAAAGGGCTCTATAGCCGATGCCAAAAAACAGCAGTATGATAAGCTGGATGCCGCAGGCACTATAGGCGTGAACAATGTAGCCTATGCTTCTAAAGACTATCCAGACGGCGTGAACCTTAACAGCCTGCTGCTCACCTTTAGCCCGAAAAACGTAACCGTATCGAACATGAAAGGCCAGTACATGCAAACCACATTTGCAGGCGATGGCAGCATCAACAACCTGCTGGGCTACTACCTGCATAATGAGGCACTGAGCGGTGCTTTCCATTTCAGCGCAGATAAGATAGATGCCAACAAATGGATGGGCACATCATCAACCCCTGCACCTGCTGCCACACCTGCGGCTGCACCTGCCAAAGCATCAACCACGCCATTCCTCGTACCGTCGAACCTGGATATATCGCTGACCGCAGAGGTAGGCTCGTTGAAGTACGATAACCTGACGCTCACTGCGGTAAAGGGTACACTCGTCATTCGCAACGAGATCGTGAACCTGCAAAGCGTTACCGGCAACGCATTGGATGGCACTATAAAAATAGATGGTTTCTACTCTACTAAAACAGACAAGAAGACACCGGACATACAATTCGACTACGCACTCGCCAACGTAGATGTGCAGAAGACATACACCGCATTCAATACCGTGCAGAAGATGATGCCTGCCGCTAAGTATGTATCGGGCAAGGTAAGCTCTACACTTGGCATGACGGGCAAGCTCGGCGGCGATATGTCGCCTGTGCTCAATACCCTTACCGGCAAGGGCGATCTTAACCTTATTGGCTGTACACTCAGCAACTTCCCTATCACCGATCAGCTGGCCGACAAGCTGCACCTCACACAATTCAAGACCATAAAGCTGAATGACGTTAAAGAAACCTTCTCTTTCGAGAATGGCCGTGTGACTGTGCAACCCTTCAAAATGAAGATAGGCGATATAGATGCAGAGATAGCAGGCAGCCATGGATTTGACCAGACCATAAAATATGGAGTGAACCTGGCAGTGCCACGCGCCATGATGGGCAGCGAAGCGAATACACTCGTGAACAACCTGGCAGGACAGGCGGCAGGCAAGGGCGTACCTGTGAAGCTGGGAGACAAAGTAAACCTGACGGTGACCATAGACGGCACCATGACCAATCCTAAGATAGGCACTAATCTAAAAAGCGTGGCAGGCGATGCAGTAAGCGCAGTAAAGGATGAGATCAATAAGAAAGTGGATAGTGTGCGCAACGTGGTGAAAGACACAGTAAAGGCACTAAAAACACAGGCAGTAAACCAGGCAAAAGACGAGCTAAAAAAACAACTGCTCGGCGGCGGATCAGATACCTCGAAAAACAAGAACAACAACCTCCAAAACGCAGCAGACCAGGCAAAGAAGGGGTTGAAGGGATTGTTCAAATAAATAACCCCGACCCTCCCGCGGAAAAAGCGGGACTTTGTGCCGGGAGCCATTATTACGTAAAAGAGGGAAGCTATTCTAAGCGAACAGCTTCTCTCTTTATAAGTGCCGTTACTTCAATGAAAAATGAGGGTTATAAATTAACCCGAACGCATT
The DNA here is from genome assembly GCA_903906615.1 of uncultured Bacteroidota bacterium. Classification (GTDB taxonomy): domain Bacteria; phylum Bacteroidota; class Bacteroidia; order Chitinophagales; family Chitinophagaceae; genus Nemorincola. The sequence continues at coordinate 1,992 of CAIVKT010000237.1, forward strand.
GCCCCAGGGATCGAGGACTGTAGCCACAACTATGTCGCCACCCACATCGCCGGGCTCTTCAAATGGTGTGGCGCCAAGCGCCAGCAGTTCATCATAGGCAGCCTTTACATCAGCCACACCCCAGTAGGCAACGGCGTTCACTGTTTTAGGCTCTTCGTTGCTGTCCTCGGGCTGCAGGCCCAGCTCGTAGCCGGCCACATTGAAGCCCACATAGTAAGGCTCATCAAAATAAGGTTTTATGCCCAGCGCCTTGGTGTACCATGCTTTGGCTTCGG
>CAIVKT010000238.1 GCA_903906615.1 uncultured Bacteroidota bacterium
ATGCTGCAAAACAGGTTTCTCTCGTTTTCTATGATCATTGGCTTAGGCTTCCTGCTTTTGGTGTCATTGAGCGTTACCACGTTCATAGATGCATTCAGTGCACGCTTACAGGCACATTTTGCGGGCGTGGCGGTCCTGTTTTTTTACATCCTCAACCAGGCGCTCACCTTATTCATCATCACCGTTATTTTTGCGGTTATTTTCAAAGTGCTGCCCGATGCTGTTATACGGTTCAGGGATGTGATAGCAGGGGCGGTCGTTACTGCGCTGCTTTTTATGCTGGGCAAGTTTGCCATCTCTGTGTATATCAGTAAGATGCACGTGGGTAGTTATTATGGCGCGGCCGGCTCGCTCATCATCATCCTGTTGTGGATATACTATTCCTCATTGATACTGTACCTCGGCGCAGAGTTTACCAAGGCATATGCGGTGCAGTTTGGGGCTCAGATTCACCCCAATGAATATACGGTGACCACGAAGCAGGTGGAGGTGGAAACAGGGGGTAAGTCGGTACAGGAAAATGGTGCTGCTGATGTGCCGCAGGATAAGAAGTGATCTTTTCGTAATTTTACTAAAACACGCGCTATGCTATTGCACATTCATCCTGATGATCCGCAGCCAAGAAATATAAAAACTGTGGTAGAGTGCCTGCTGGATGGCGGTGTCATCATTTACCCTACCGATACCATATATGGCATAGGGTGCAACATCTTTAATGCCGATGCCATAGCCCGTATAGCACGTATCAAGGGCATAGACGCAAAGAAGGCGCAGTTCTCCTTTATCTGCTCCGACCTCAGCCACATCAGCGATTACGCGCGTAGTGTGGATACGCCCATCTTTCGTATGCTGAAGGCCGCTCTGCCGGGGCCATATACCTTCATACTGCAGGCCAGCAAGCAGGTGCCTAAGCAACTGAAGACAAAGAAAGACACAGTAGGCATACGCGTACCGGACAATAAAATATGCCTGGACATAGTGAAGCAACTGGGCCACCCGCTAATGAGTACCTCGCTGCCCATGGATAGTGACGTGGAGTATTACACAGACCCCGAGATCATGCACGAACAATTTGAAAAGCTCGTAGATATTGTGATAGATGGCGGCATAGGGCAGGTGCTGTCATCAACAGTTATAGACTGCACCCAAGGCACGCCAACCCTGGTGCGCGCCGGGGCAGGGGAGTGGGAGAAGTTAATTGGATAATTGGCCAATAGGTTAATTAGCTAATAGGTTAATAGGTTGATAAGTTGATGAGTTGTCGTTTGAGGTTTACGAAGATACGGTGATGTTGAAATGCACTTATTAGAACATCATTTGTATAACTTGAGATAATTACCGAATTGCCGAATTGCCAAATTGGACTATTTTAGCGGCACAATAACTACAAACACATGAAGCACGCATATATTTTTCCGGGCCAGGGCGCGCAGTTTTGCGGCATGGGCAAAAACCTTTACGAACAAGGCGGCGCAGCCAAAGACCTTTTTGAGCAAGCCAATGATATACTGGGATTTCGTATCACAGACATCATGTTCTCCGGCACAGACGAAGAGCTGAAACAAACCAATGTAACACAGCCTGCCATATTTCTGCACTCCGTTATTTTATTCCAAACCACACCAGGTCTTATGCCGGATATGGTTGCGGGGCATTCGCTCGGCGAGTTCTCTGCACTTATTGCTAATAAGGTATTGTCGTTTGAGGACGGATTAAGGCTGGTGGCCAAGCGTGCCGCTGCCATGCAGCGCGCCTGCGAGATCAACCCATCTACCATGGCGGCTGTGCTGGGTATGGATGACGCGAGGGTAGAGGAGATATGCGCAGAGTTTACCGATGAAGTAGTCGTTGCTGCAAATTATAACTGCCCCGGCCAGTTGGTCATCAGCGGTAGCAACGAAGGTGTGAGGCAGGCCTGCGAGCGGCTGAAAGCAGCAGGCGCCAAGCGCGCATTGCTGCTGCCTGTAGGTGGCGCATTCCATTCGCCGCTTATGGCACCTGCGCGCGAAGAACTTGCCGCAGCCATAGCAGCAACTGCCTTTGGCACACCCACATGCCCTGTATACCAAAACGTAGACGCAAAGCCATACACCGATGCCGCTACCATCAAACAAAACCTCATCAACCAGTTAACAGCCCCCGTACGCTGGACACAAACGGTACAAAATATGGTGGCCGATGGCGCTAACCACTTCACAGAAGTAGGCCCCGGTAGTGTGTTACAAGGTCTGGTGAAGAAGATTGTGAAAGAGGTTGTTACCGATGGATTGAATTAGGTTTATAGGTTTGTGTGCTGTTCAATACGCCGGTGCTGGTCCATCTGTACAACACTCATCTAAGGTGTTGATAAATGAAAGTATATGGATAGTCTGTACGTTTTTTTGCGCTGACGCGCTTTGGGACAGGTTGTACAACCTAATCAGCAAGCTCGATGGATTGTCACTTACTCGACAAAACAAAATACCCCGCCAATGTTACATCAGCAGGGTATTTGAGGTCGAAAGCGGATTCGAACCGCTGTAGCAGCTTTTGCAGAGCTGTGCCTAGCCACTCGGCCATCCGACCTTAGGTGTGCAAATGTAGTAAAAAATCGTTTCCACCACAACAGCCCCACTTATTAACTTTTCAACCATTTAATTGCTCCTGTTCACCCAATTAACCTTTTAACCAATTAACTAATAAACCTATCAACTTATCCACCTACTTTTGCCCCCATGTATCCTGATTTTCAATACCTGCAGCAGGCCCTTACAGGCCATGAGATGCCTGAATGGCTGAGCCTGTTCAAAACATTCGGGTTCCTGGTAGCGCTGTCGTTCTTTGGCGCAGGCTGGGCTACCGCACAGGAGCTCAGGAGGAAAGCAAAGCAAGGCTTGCTGATACCCGAATATGAAACGATCGAAGTGGGTCGTCCGGCTACCCGTAATGAACTGATCATGTCGGGCCTGGTTGGCTTTATCATTGGCTATAAGATAGGCGGCATCTTCGGACACTTTGCCGATGTTTCCCCTGATCCTATGGGCTTCCTGCTATCGCTGCAAGGCAGCTTCATAGGCGGCTTGGTTGGCGCCGCAGTCGTCGCCTACAGCCGCTATTACGAGAAAAAGAAAGTACAGTTGACTGAGCCGAAAACACAGCGGGTAGCCATATGGCCTGCCGACCGTATTACCGAAATAGCCTTGCTGGCTGCGGTGAGCGGCCTTGCCGGTGCCAAAATATTCAATGCCTTTGAGACCTGGGACGACTTCATCAAAAACCCCATTCACAACCTCACTTCATCGAGCGGCCTCACATTTCTCGGTGGTCTTATAGTAGCTACCCTGGCGTTCTACTTTTATACACGCCGTCACAACATCCCCTTCCGCCACATGTGCGATGCTGCAGCTCCCGGCATCATGCTCGCCTATGGCCTGGGCCGCCTGGGCTGCCAGTTCTCCGGCGATGGCGATTGGGGCATCTACAACAACGCCTACATCACTGACCCCGATGGCACCCTGCGTGCCGCCACCACCGCAGCGGACAACAGCCGTGCACTCACCATGATGGGCGGCACACCACATGCTTATTTCACTGCGCCCGCAGGCCTGCCACGCTGGCTGGTTGCCATGAACTACCCGCACAATGTTGGCCACGAGGGCATACCCATACAGGGCTGTGTAGGCGAGTACTGCAATGTATTGCCCGTAAGCGTTTTCCCAACCCCAATCTACGAGGCCATCGTTTGTGTGATACTGTTCTTTGTGCTGTGGGCATTCCGCAAGCGCTTCACCCGCACGTTACAAATGTTTGGCACCTACCTCATACTCGTAGGCTTAGAGCGCTTCTTCGTAGAATTGATCCGCGTAAATTATAAGTACGACTGGGGATTCATACACCCCACGCAGGCCGAAATACTATCTGTAGTGCTGGTGCTTATCGGCGCGTGCATACTGCTTTTCTACAAAGATAAAGACCCGTTCTCCGCAGCACATAAAGCACAACCCCTGCAACCGGATACCGCATGACACCACTGCAATACATAACGCTGATCATATTTGTAGCGACCATCTGCCTTGGCTTTTACATCAATCTCATCTACTCCAGGATGAACCAGGAAGGCATTGTGGAAGAAAACAGGAGAGTAACGCTCAAAATACTCAACGAGGCTATTGCCGCGCATAGCAACACATCACATTTGCCGCGCCTGCAGTCATTAAGGAAGCTGCACATCATTTACCTCTATGCATTAGGCATCAGTTTGTTGCTCGTTGGCATCACGATCGCAATGAACATAAAATGAGCGATCACAACATCTATCATTTCTAAACAGTAGCAATCGCGCCGTTTGAGATAAAAGTGTACTAACTACTTATTTCCTCACCCGCTTGAAACCCGCATCCCAAACAGCAAGTGCGGGCTTCGCATTCAGCGAAGTATCTACCAGGCCAATGTAAATGAACTGGTTTAAGGTTGCAGGAACAGAGCCTATCCCATTCGGGTCTATATCACAAAACGTGAGTTGAAACAGGGCAATTGCATTTGCATTGTCCAGCAGTTGCAGCTGCTTGGTAATGTAGTCTGCCTGCTTTTGTGTGTTCTCTGTATAAGTGCCTACCTGCTGCGAAGACCATCCGCCCTCCGATAAAAACACAGGCACATTCCTGCCCTGCACTATACGGGAATAATAATTGGATGGGATATCCGCAGCAGTATTGTATACAAAATATGGATAGGAAGAAAGCCCCAGCTCCTGTACAAAAGGGAAATCTGTGAAATCCTGGTCAACGCCGGCATAGGCACCACCTTTAAACGTACCCCATGCCCAATCCACCTGGATGCTCACCGATAGCTTTACCCGTGTGTCATATGCGGCTATCTCTATCGAGGCGCTATTGGCAGCAGCCTTCACGCCCTGGTATATGCTATCCGGCGACTCTACACGTATCAGGTTGGTTTCCAGGGCCAGGCCCATATGCTCCGGCTGTAGCATACTATCCATCACAAAGCAGAAGCGTTTATACACCTGCTGCTGCCCGGCCTGCGCTATGCTCATGCCCAGTGCTTTCAGGTCCAGCGCATCCGTTGATCGGTCCAGCCCGTTGGCTGGGTCTATGTACACCCAAAGCTTCATGCCCTTGCCGCGATAGAAGTTCACCAGGCCCGTGCAGTTATTGGTGACATACTGTTGCGGAGAAACGCCTGCGTACAGCGAATCCCACGGCACCTGCATACTGATGATGGCTGCATCTGCGCGCGTGGGCGCCCACATATTCAGCGTTGCCAGCACCTTATTAAAGTCATAATAGTTGGGTGCCGAATTTTGAAAGCCCATATAGTAAGTGCGCGTAGTTGCAGGGCTTACATTCTTCTGCGGCGTACAGCCTGTCTGCATCGCTATCAACAACATCGTTGCCATCAAAAGTATGTAACCGCTCCTTTTCATGCCATATGCTTTGCTGTAAGTTATAAAACTTCCATAGCACCACAAACAAAGAACGCCCCGTTTAGGAGGCGTTCTTTAAAAACTTTTAGGTTCTGACTTTTAACTTTTGACCTAGATTAGTTGTAGTTAACAGTTACCGGTACTGCAGTAGAGTTAGTATAGCTGTTCGGAGCCTGTGCAGCAGATACTGTAAGAGTAGCGCCAACAGTAAGTGTTTGTGAGCCGCCGGTCAGTACGCCTGTGCCTGATGGGTTGCTGGTGAAAGCGCTCATACCCATAGTGTGCGAAGAACCATCGCTAAGTGTAGCAGTAGTAGGCAAAGTGATTGCGTAAGTGTAGCCAGTAGCGCCTGATACAGTGAAGTTAGCCGCAGCAACAGTACCTGTAGTAGCAGGGAGTGTAACACCGCCAGTGCTTGTACGAGTGCTTGCCGGAGCGAGAACTACTGTACCACCAGATGTAGGAGATACTGCAATGTTACCGAAGTTCATGTTGGTAACGAGTGCGATAGTTATTGGAGTGATGATGTTAGCAGATGCAGAAGCAGTTGCTGTAGCCTGTGCGAAAGAAACAGTAGATGATGCACCTACGATGATGGCTGCTGCTACGAGTACTTTAGAGATGATGTTTTTCATTTTGTTTGTTTTTTGATCCCGATAGCTATCGGGAGAGTTAAGATTGGTTTGATTGTTTCGTTGTTTGATAGGTATATAACCAACGACGTGCCAAAATCATAAAACATTGATAACCAATCAATTAAAATTTTGGCATAGTGTCAAAATTCCACCAAATGGAATAAAAATTCTGAAAAACGGAAGGAATTTGTCTAAAAACAGACAACTGACCGGATGTAAGGCGAAAACTTTGCGTCTCAGCGCCTTTACGGTAAAAAACAACCTACTCTGTACCTGAAAAAATAAAATCGTACTTTGGCAGTAACTCCAGGCAATGAACACCAACCAGATCAATTACCTCAATATGGGCCTCATGATACTATCGTGTATCGTTGCCTTCATCATGCCGTTTGAGCTGTTCCTGTTCTCCTATGCTATACTGGGGCCACTACATTACCTCACCGAGATATCGTGGCTCCACAAGCGCCAGTACTTCTCGCCCGGCAAGCGCGACTATATAATACTGGGTGCATTGGCGATGCTCATCTCCATACCTAATATGTTCCCGCACTTCTATGATATGCTTGGCCCTAAGGACACCGAGGGTAAGCCCATATACACAGAAGACACGCTGAATTTTTTAACCTCTATGGGCCATGCCATGCCCTTCTTTGCCTTTGTAGCCTTTGCCGGCTCTGCACTTATGATCATGGCCAAAGATACCCGCAAGCGTATCATTGGCTTCATCCTGATCATAGTTGTGGGTTATATGTTTCACACCGAGCGTATCGCTTACTTTGCGCTGGTAGTGTTCCTGCCCACGCTGGTGCATGTATTCATCTTCACCGGGGCATTCATACTTCTTGGCGCGCTCAAAAGCAAGAGCCTCTCCGGCATATTGTCGCTGGTGGTGTTCATCGCCTGTGGAGCCAGCCTGTTCATATTGTTTCCGCATACCATTACCGCGCCGGGGACTTATGCAGCCAAGGTCTACGACAATTCCTTCATTGTGTATAACCAGCAGATATTTGATGCACTGCTGCACCGCACCGCCAACCGCGACACCATCTATAGCAGCGCCGTGGGCGTGATGATAGCCCGCTTCATCGGCTTTGCCTACACCTATCACTACCTCAACTGGTTCAGTAAAACATCGGTCATTAAATGGCATCTGGTGAAGCGCAAGTCGCTGCTGATCATATTTGGTATATGGGCCTTGTCGGTAATACTCTACCTCACCGACTACCGCACAGGCATCATGGCGCTCTACTTCCTCAGCTACCTGCACGTGATCTTTGAGTTCCCGCTCAACTTCCATTCTTTTAAAGACATAGGCAAGGAGCTACAGGGAAAATTCCGCGCACCAACCCCTAAAATTCAATAGCTCATCTTAAGCCAAGAACAACCAGCACTTTCAAAGGGTAGAGGAGGACAATAGTTGATAGAGGTAGGCGTAATACCAATTAAACATCAGATCTCCCCGAGAAAATTTCTCACAAAAAATCAACCGATTTTGACCACATTGCCTCAATTTATTGTGGTGTTGCTTGTGATGCAAAATATTTCGCTCGTTCAAGGTCTTTTCTATCGCGTGTACCCAGGGCGTTGCCCCGGGCTGTTGTATTACGCCCCTTCAGGGCTTTACCATGTTTATGATATACCGCTATTAAGTCAAAAAAAAGAAGGCACCCGATGGATGCCTTCTGTACTATATGTAATGATGGTGCTTATTATTTGGTGATAGCAGCAATTACTTCGGGGTCATTTGCCGGTGTTTCCTGGTCGAAGTAGGCAACTAACTGGCCCTGCTCGTTGATGAGGAATTTATTGAAGTCCCAGGATACTTCTGTGTCTTTGAAATGGTTGGCTTGCTTTGATGAAAGCCATTGATAAACAGGGCATATCTGCGGGCCTTTTACAAAGATCTTTGTAGTAAGTGGGAAGGATACATTGTATTGTTTGTTGGCCAGTGTGGCACTTTTCTTAGAGCCGGGGCGCGGGCCAAAATCATCATCGAGGAAGCCTATGATCACCAGTTTGTCTTTATATTGCTGATAGAGGGCTTCTATCTCGGCATATCCGCGGCTGCGGTCGTTCTCAGATGGGGTATTGACGATGAGTATCTTTTTTCCTTTGTATTGCGAAAGGTCTATGGTGCCTCCCTTAAGTGCAGGCACTTTGAAATCATAAATACTTGCCGGAGCAGCATTTTGTGCCTGCGCACAAAAGAAGATACCACTAAGCAGAACAGTGAAAGCCAACCGCATAAACAACATGTTTTAATAATTAGTTAATGGCTTGGGAAAATCTGGTAATACCCCGAGCCTTAAGTGTTAAAGGTATAAATTTATTTAATAATCGCCAACTCAGGGCAGATAGCACAGGTTTTATTGTGGCTTTCTGACGGCAGGCGGGCCATCTGTTTTTTTATAGCGGAGAAAGGCCAGTACCTGGTTCAGCTGATCGGGCGACATTTTTCGGAGTACGGCATGGTTGCGCGGATCGCGATTGATGAAGCGCGCAGAATAATTATCTATCTGCACTTTTGAAAAATTGGGTACGCCATCTTTGCCTGATGTAAATATACCATGGCATTCGGAGCAATTGGCCTTATAAATCTGCTGGCCTTTATCCAGGAGGGCTACGAACTCTTTTCGCTTGTTTTCCGGGTAGTCGGGAGGTATATTATAGGCTATTTTGTGACGGCTGGCGCATTGTGGTAGTATTGCTGCACATAAACAGATGTATAATAAATATTTGTACTTCATGGCAGATCCGGAGGTGATAATCAGCAATGAAATTAATGTTTTTTTCGGAAACAATGGTTTTTATGATGTATGTATAATATGTATGTGGCAGTGAAAATAGTAGATACATTGATTGGATTTGACTATATTTGTAACACATAGTTATAAGTTGGCTAATAAAATATTTTCAATGAATCAAGTGATCACTCGCCGGGATAATGGTATACACAAGCCATCAATTGCAAACAAGGTGTTAATGCAAATGAAAAACAGGGGGCTATTTCTTTTGCTATGCTGTGCTGTTGTGTGCGGCCAGGCACAAGCGCAAGGTACATGGACGCAATTAACAAACCGCGCTCCACATGCCAACTCCGGTGTGATGCTGCAACTGACAGATGGCACAGTGCTTTGCAAAACATCATCGGGCGGAACGAGCTATGGCACTACCTGGGACCGGCTGACACCAGATGCAACCGGCAGCTACCTGCACGGTACATGGACCACCATGACACCGATGCATGACGAGCGCCTTTATTTTTCGACACAGGTATTGCCCGATGGCCGTGTATATGTAGCCGGTGGCGAGTATGGCGCAGGAGGCTACAAGAGCGAAGTATATGACCCTAAAACGAACGTATGGACTGCGTGCCCGCCAATGCGCCCCGGCCCGTATTCGTTCGTGATCTCTGATGCCAACTCTGAGATACTATCGGACGGAACTGTATTACAGGCTGTAGTAGATACCGGGGGAACAAAACTTAATTTCATATACCACCCCGCTACGAATACCTACACCTCTACGGCCAACTGCCTGAGGGGAGATAATGAAGCACCCTGGCTGAAGCTGCCTGATGGCAGCATCGTATTTATAGACAACTACTCCACTACATCGGAACGTTATATGCAAGGTACCCATACGTGGATCAATGATGGTGCAGTGCCGGATGAGCTTTTTGACCCCTATGGTTCTGAAGCGGGTGGCGCGTTTCTTTTACCGGACGGACGCGGCTATTTTATCGGCTCTACACCTACCAGTGCATATTATACACCATCAGGTACCACATCTCCCGGTACATGGGCTGCGGGGCCTGTAATACCAGGCTCGCAAGGCGCACCTGATGCAGCATCGGCGGAAATGGTGAACGGCAAAATACTGATGGCGCTATCGCCAACACCTGTGGCCGGCGATAACTTCCCGGATACTACTGTTTATTATGAATTCGACTACCTGAGCAACACCTATACACAGGTGGGCGTACCGGGATCGGCAGCTACTTTTCTTCCCAATGCTGCCTTTATTTCCAATATGATGTGCCTGCCCGACGGGACCGTGTTGTATGCCAACCAGGGCAGCACGAGGTATTATGAATATGCACCGGGCAGTGGCGCTCTTGCCGCAGCAAAGCCTACGCTGGATTCAGTGATCAGGGTGAACTGTGATACGTTTAAAGCAATGGGTAAATTATTTAATGGTATTAACGAAGGGGCATCGTACGGGGATGACTGGCAGATGTCGACCAACTATCCGCTTATACGGCTAACCTCCGGCACCAACGTATATTATGCGACCACGTATAACTGGAACCGCATAGGCGCTGTGATGACAGGTTCGTTGCCGGACACTACAACATTCGTTCTTCCTGTCGGTTTACCCGTTGGAATATACACGGTGCAGCTGGTGGTGAACGGCGTTGCTTCTGCGACCGGCTACACTATTAATACCGCAACAACTATATCTCCTGCCACAGCGTCTGTATGCTCCGGCTATACGACCACTTTCACTGATGTTTCTAATGGTGGTACGTGGACAAGTTCAGTGCCGGGCGTAGGCACTATAGATCCTGTGACGGGCGTATTTACAGCAATAGCCGCAGGGGCGACCAGCATTGTTTATAACTTAGGCCCTACCTGCAACAGCTCTGCTATCGTGAACGTAACTGCATCGCCATCGCCTATAACCGGCGCATCTAATGTATGTGTGGCGAGTACGGTAGGGCTGGGTGAGGTAACGACCACGGGTACCTGGAGCACCAGTGCATTGCTGACTGCAACTGTAGACCCATCGGGCAATGTAACCGGGCTGACCAGCGGCACAGCAAACATATCTTATACAGTAGGCGCATGTGCGGCGGTATTCCCGATGACGGTGAATGATGTGCCACCTGCAACTATAACACCGGGTGGTACACTGATCATTTGTTCGGGCTCCAGGACAGTGCTGAGCGCCAACCCCGGCGCGGGAATCTCTTATACGTGGCTGCTTGCCGGCTCGGCGGTTACGGGAGCAACCAATGTAAACTATACTGCATCCATAGGCGGTAACTATACTGTTTTTGAAAGCAATGCGGCAGGATGTACGAATACATCGGCAGCTACCTTCCTGTCGCTGGGCACTCCACCTACGGCGATAGCAACAGCAGCCGGCACCACTACCTTCTGCACAGGCAGCAGCGTAGACCTGAATGCAGTAGTAGTGCCTGGGTATACATACCAATGGCAATCGGGCGGCTCGGATATCAGCGGCGCTACATCAACTACCTATACTGCAACATCTACCGGCAACTATGCTGTAGTGGCAACCAACCCGTCTTTGTGTACTGCAACATCTACCGTGATACCGGTAACAGTTAACTCCGGCCCACCGGCAGTTATAACCCCCGGCGGTGCTACCACCTTCTGCCTGCCCGCCAGTGTGGCGCTGAATGCCAATACAGGCGCAGGGCTTACGTATCAATGGATGAAAGGCGGTACACCGGTAGCGGGCGCTACTGATGCGACATACACTACTTCTATAAGCGGCGACTATACAGTGAGTGTGAGCCTGGGTGTATGCCCTACTACATCGGCAGATGTGGTGGTTAACGCCAGTTCAGCAACAGCATCGCCTATCAGTGGCGCTGCACCGGTATGTATCGGGCAAACCGTAGCATTGATAGATACATCTGCCGGCGGCAGTTGGACGAGCAGCGACCCCTTAACAGCTACTGTGGGACTGACAACCGGTATAGTAACCGGCGCAGGTGGCGGCTCTGTTACGATCACTTATTCTGTTTCTTCATCGTGCGGTACAGGGCTGGCTACTGTCGTTATGTCTGTGAACCCATCTCCTGTAGTAGCGCCGATAGGTGGCGCAGCTACGGTATGCAGCGGGGGTACTGTGAGCTTAACAGAGGCAACCAGCGGTGGTGTATGGACGAGCGGCACCACAGGTGTGGCCACCATTAGCAGCACGGGCAGGGTGAGTGCGGTAGCATTAGGTGCAACAAATATCAGCTATACGGTCACCAGTTCTGCCGGTTGCATATCTCATGCAGTATTGCCATTCACTGTGTTCTCACCGTTTACGGCAGGCGTAGTGGCTGAAGGGCCAACAACTATATGCAGCGGTGCTGATGTGCTGCTGGATGCAACGGCTTATACAGGTTATACTTATCAATGGCAATCAGGCGGCGCACCGATAACAGGGGCTATATCCTCCTCTTATGCGGCGTATGGCGCAGGTAACTATTCGGTACTGATAACGGCGCCGGGTGGTTGTTATTCTCAGTCGGCACCCCTGACTATAAGCCTGGGCACAGGTTCGATAGTGATACCATCTGTAAGCCTGGCAGCAACACCCGGTACTGTACTTTGTGTTACCTCATCGCCGGTAACCTTTACCCCGATACCAGTAAACGGCGGTACGCCAATATATAGCTGGGCTGTGAATGGCACCCCGGTAAGCACTGCAAGTACTTATACGTACACACCTGCATCGGGCGATATAGTGAGCTGTACCATGACGAGCAATGCCACCTGCGCATTCCCGGCAGTAGTATCCACTAACACAACAATGACCATAAGCCCGCTGGAGACACCTGCGGTAACGGTAACAGGCAGCAATGGCTTCACGGCATGCAGCGGCGGCACAGACACCCTGAGGGCAACTGCTACCTATGGTGGTACAACACCAAATTATGACTGGTATGTGAATGGTGTATACGTATATTCAGGATCGTACTATACGGGTCCTTACGGATCGGGCGATGTGGTGGTGTGCAAACTGACGAGCGACTATGCCTGCCTCACTACGCCATTGGCATCGAGCGCATCTCATGTCATGCACGTAGAAGCATCGACTGTAAATTCTATAACTATAGATGTATCGCAGAGCAGCATTACTGCCGGCAGTGTGGATTCTTTTGTGGCTGTAGCACCTAATGCAGGCACATCGCCTATATACCAATGGCTGAAGAATGGCATAGCTATACCCGGCGCGAACACCGCAATATATGTGACCCGTACACTGGCCGCAGGCGATGTGATCAGTTGCCGTGTGACGAGCAGCGATGTGTGCGCTACGCCAAATACGAATACCAGCGCAGGCGTAACTGTAGTGGTACACCCGAACGGAACAGGCGTGGCAACAGTATCAGCAAACGGCTATGCGTTTACTTTGCAGCCTAACCCGAATAAGGGTGAGTTCACGATCAGCGGAACGGCGATGCAGGGTGATGAACAACTGAATATAGTAGTGACCGATGTGCTGGGACAAGCTGTATACACGGGCAATACCACTGCGCAAAATGGCAGTGTGAATGCACACGTAGCGCTGGCGAATACTGTGGCTAATGGTATGTACCTGGTAAGCCTTACATCTGGCAGCGACCGTGTGGTATTCCATGTGGTGATCAACAGGTGATGAATGATCAGTCATAAAGCGAAGAAGGCATCCTGTGTGGGTGCCTTCTTTGTTATTGGAGGTGTGTGTTGTTTGCGCAAAAGCCCACACCCGCGAGCCTTTTGGCTAAAGCCGATCTTATTTCCTGTATAACCCCCGGCCTAAAGGCCGGGGCTACTGGCATAGCGTAATGGTATTTGAAATAAAGGTGGCTGGCTAAGATGCGGCTTTGATATGACCTGATAATTGCGACCAGATGTTGTCTGCAATGGCTTCTGGTGTGTTGTTGCCGTCTACGGTGAGTATGCGCTCTTCGTGCTTTAGTTTTTCGAAGGATTCAAGGTATTTGTTTCTCACATTGCGCAGGTTGTCGAGGGTTTCGTAAAGCTCGGTACCGGCGCGGTTTGCACTGATGCGCTGCATACTGGTTTCGGGGGCGAGGTCTATGAATATGTTTACATCGGGGCGTAGTATTTGTGCGCAGATGCTGTTGGCCTCAATGACCCAATTGATATCCATGTGGGTGCCGTTGTAGGCGTAGGAGGAGAAGTAGTAGCGGTCGGTGATGATGGTGTAACCGTCCTGCATTTTTTTTATAAGCCCTGTTTCTTCGTTGAGTAAATGATCGAGCCTGTCGGCCAGGAAGAGGCCTGCTATTACGCGCTCATCGGCTTTGATATTGCCACGGAGTATGTTGCGCAGGGTAGCGCCTACCATGCCATTGGTAGGCTCAAAGGTGCTGTGTACTTTATGCCCGGCCTGTTGCAGTTTTTCGGTGAGCAGGCGCGCCTGCGTGCTTTTGCCGCTGCCGTCTATGCCTTCGAGGGCTATGAATAGATTGTTGTTCATTTTAGTGGCTCAAAAATACTCATTCTAACGATCATTAGAAACGCCTGACTATATTATACTGTAACATCTCCTTGCCCAAATGTCATTAAGTTAAAGGTTTCTTTGCGAAATAATGTCACCCCTTCGGGGCTTTGCACTTATTTTTCAATATGTTTCTATAATAATGCCACCCCTTCGGGGCTGACTCCTTAATCAACGCACAAATCTATGCAACAAGGGGGATAAGAATCCGAAATCATCGTTGAACTTATTTCCATGCCCAGGTATCATAGACAGTGTAGGGTAGGCTGAATGAGGCAGCGATCTCGTGCAGCTTTGTTTTTAATTCTTCAATGCCGGGTATGTTTTGGGTAGGGATGATTATTCCCATGCCTATTTGCAGCTTGATGAAAATATAGCCGGGAATCTCATTGATCGCGGTTATGCCGGTAAGTGGTGAAGATATAGCGTTGCCATCGGTGAGGTCTGAGATATGATCATCGGTAAGTTGCAGTACAGTGGCTTTGCCCAATATTTTGCCATAAGATTCTTTTATCGCAGCCTTGAATTGACGCTGGTAAAAATGCTTTTCGTAGCGGGGCCATAACAGGTACCAGAGTACAGACGTAAGCAGAAACAA
>CAIVKT010000239.1 GCA_903906615.1 uncultured Bacteroidota bacterium
GTAATAGCATTCGATGAAGATTGCATTTATGTTGTTGTAGATGGGGTTATCTTCAAATTATATGATGCCAGTCGCAAGACCGAAAGAAGATCGGGAAATTGAGCGAATGGCTCATTGTTTTTTTGCAGCTGTATGCAGGCCCACACTTGCCAACAACCTACAGAGTAGAATTGATTAATCCTCACACCATTACACACTTGCGCCTGTACGGTGCTCCAAATGCTTTAACAGGTATTGCTCCGGATGCAGCAGCTTGTTTTTGATATGCTCCTCCAATATCGAAAAATTGATACGCACATCAAAATCCACATGAGCCAAAAATGTATTCGCTATATATTTTGCCTCAAACATTTGTGGTGAATGATAATCCTCTTTACTCACCAGTAGTAGTAAGAGGAATGCGTTATCACCGGAGAGTTTGATATACGATTCCGGAACTTCAATACTTGCATTACTTTTTATAACGTGAATGATCTTCTCTGCTTTCTCTGCTACCTCCGGCAGATACTTTACCGTTACATATTCCACTCCATGCTCCAGCATTTTGGCTGCTGTCTTCTCCAGGTCGTTCATCGCAAACCAGCCGGTCGGCAACACTATTTTATCATCCATACTCACCTTATCGTTTCTTTTTCTATTGTAAATAACAACCGTACCAACAGAAATTCTCACTATTTGTTCGCAGAAAAAAACACCCACAGATCGCTCTATGGGTGCTCACGCTAAACACACAAAAAATAAGCATCAAAAATTACGGAGCTACGAACGTAGCCGTCACAGGGATTGCGCTCACTGCATTATATACATTTTTACCTGTAGCAAGGTCTTCATATACCGAGCCATCTGTAACCACGTAGCCATACGCTGCGCAATACACTGTTGCCCCGGGCGCTATACCCGCGTCAGCAAGGTCAGATGATGGAATAGTGATCTGGGCTTTGGTCGCATTTATGGCTATAGCCTTAGTATATACCAGCAGGTAGTTGGCAGGCAGGCTGCCCACTGTGCTGGTATTGTTAATGAACAGGATACAATTCCTGGCCCTGCTGTCGGCAGTAAAGTTGATGATCAGCGAATCTCCTGTACCTGCTGCTGTAGGATAAACACTTACAGTAGTAGGCGAGAAATTAGGTATAGCAGAGAGTTTGATGTCCCTGTTCAGCGTATCAGCCAGGAACTGGAAGTTGTTTGTTTTCGTGGCCGCATAACCCGCAGCGCTGGCTTCCATATTATAATCGCCTGTAGTAAGGCCGCCAAAAATATAGTAGCCGGTATTATCAGGGTTTATGGCCGTGCCGTTATTCAGTTGCAGTTGCACTGCATTTGATCCGTTCAGCACTTTCACCCCATATTGGTCATACAGGTCCACATGGCCGCTGATAGCGCCTGTATAGGCAGGGCCTGCCGGGCCCGCAGGGCCGGTAGATCCCGTTTTGGTGCAGGAACTGGTAATCGCCAGGATAGCTACAACCGCAAAAAAAGAAACTTTCTTCATGTACATAAGATTAATTTTTAAAATGATTTAACTATAGACTCAATAAAAACCGCGCCGTTTAATCCTGGTTAAATATCCCCGAAAATATATGCGGCATGGTTTTGTTACCTAAAATCAAAAAAACACGTGTATGAAAAAGTATTTGCTGATAGTTGCCTGCACAACGGTCATTATAGCATCCTGTGGCACCAATGGTGCAAACCATGGCGATAGTGCACCTATAGACTCCTCAAACGTATATGGCGCTGCCCCCGCCAAGTATGGTGGCAATGATCCCGCTAAAGACACTAACAACCGATCCAACCTGAACGACACCGGCACCAATGCAGCCAATGTACACAATGCTGGCACACGATGAGCCACACAACGGGCAGGGTATACTTACAGTCCTTTACGAAAACGATAAATAATGAAGCACATCCTTTTACTCGCCCTGTTCCTCATCACCGGTAATAGCGCTATCGCGCAGGATAGCTACCCCTACCCTGTCCATTACTTTCAGCTCCATATCGAAGGGCAAGCTATCAAAATGGCTTACATGGATGTAACGCCTGCCGATGCGAATGGCAAAGTGGTGATCCTGCTGCACGGCAAAAACTTCAATGGTTATTACTGGAAAGATGTTGCTGCTCATTTAGCAGCCGGCGGTTACCGCGTCATCATACCCGACCAGGTGGGCTGGGGCAAGTCCGATCATCCCAATATTCATTATAGCTTTCCCCTGCTCGCAGCCAATATTAAAGCTTTGCTGGACTCGCTGCAAATCGACAAGGTCATTATCATCGGCCATTCCATGGGTGGCATGCTGGCTACACGTTTCACGCTTATGTACCCGCAAATGGTGCAAAAATTGGTACTGGAAGACCCCATTGGGCTTGAAGACTATAAAACCTTCGTCCCGTATACAGGCGTAGACAAACAATACCAAACAGAGCTTGCCGCTACCTATAAGTCTTACAAAAAGTACATGGAAGGCTATTTCCCGCAATGGAAGCCGGAGTATGAAGAACTGGTGCGCCAGCAGGCCGCCGCCCTCACCGCGCCCGATTTCAAACAAATAGCTTGGGCCAATGCACTTACCTACGAGATGATCTATGAGCAGCCCGTATGCTATGAATTTAAAAGCATCAAAACAAAAACACTGATCTACGCCAGCCTCGAAGACCATACCATCGTAGGCAAAGAGAACATACCAAAAGATGTACAGGAGCAGCATGGCCGCTACCCCGAGCTGGGTAAGAAAGTACATGCTCAGATCAGCCATAGCAAATTAGTGCAATTGGAAGGTGTAGGCCATATACCACACATACAAGCCTTCGATGCTTTTATTACTAACCTGGATGCCTTTCTGCGTAAGTGATCTTTCTTTTTTAGCTAATTAGTGCCTCCGATGATGTCTGCTGCTTCTTCAGCGGCACTCTCCGCGCAGAACAAGCAACACCGGCATAGCACACATACGCCATACATGGCATGATTATTTTGTTCCATTCCCAAACCAAAAAAATTCACAATTATGGCAACAAAGTATTCAAAAGGCGCGCAAGACAAAGTTGAAAAAGCCATGCACGAGCGCAAGCACGGCACACTGAAAAGCGGCGGCAGCGGCAAAACGGTAACCAGTCGCAAACAAGCCATCGCCATTGGCCTCTCAGAAGCAAGGGAAGAAGGCAAAAAAGTACCCGCCAAGAAAACAGCAACAAAAAAAGCTGCGCCTAAAAAAGCACCGCTTCAAAGAAAAGCACTGCGACAAAAAAGACCGCAACGAAAAAAAGTGCGTCCGCCAGGAAAAGCGCATCTGCTAAAAAAGCACCCGCAAAGAAGAGTGCAGCCCCAAAGAAAGCAGCAGCTAAAAA
>CAIVKT010000240.1 GCA_903906615.1 uncultured Bacteroidota bacterium
ATTTTGCCCTTTTTGAAAAAGTTCCGTATGTTTATGATTTTTTACTTATTTACACTCATAATACCTGCCATTCACCACTACCGTCTTCACATAAGACAAACTAAAAGAAACAGTTAACAGATTGCGAGTTAAAGTCAAAATACTTGAAACTGAAATTATCACAATTAAACAAAGTGAAACATTCAAAACCATTATTAACATTGACGACTGGGACGAATATTTTAACAGGACAAAAGAAAAATTACAGCGTGAACTTGAAGAATTACAACTTGAAATTGAGGCTTGCTATTATCTCTAATTACTGATGATAGAGATTTATTGAAGCTTCTTTTCCCTTAAAGAATAGCCAAACCTCTTATTTACTTGTGGCATTTTTGTGGCGGTTCTAGTGTATAAGTTTGAATAAAAACAAACATAATCATACAGCTTAATCTAATCATAAGACAAGCAGGTATTCATTCCTGTAAGAAAGCATCAAAACATATATAAAAAGTTAAGTCCCGTCCAGTCCGCAAAAGCCTCACAAAAATGTGGGGCTTTTTGCATTTTATGCCGGACTCTCGGCGGAGGTCGCGGGTTCGAGTCACCAAGTCCAAATTACGCTCACAAACGCGAGGTTATCTTAGTTTGCATACTATTATAGACGCGATACCGTTATTTCTTTACATTTGGCGCAATTACAGCGAATGACAAAAAACACCGGCAAAATATCATACCTGGATGGAATAAGGGGCGTTGCGGCTTTCCTGGTGTTCTTTCATCACTTCCTGCTGGTGTTTTATTGCTCCTATTATTCCTTCGACCCGCATACCTCCAACATCCATAACTTCCTGGACATAAAATACGGGCAAAGCGTACTCAGTTTTCTGTCTAACGGCAACTTCTGTGTGGACATTTTTTTTGTACTCAGCGGCTTTGTACTCAGCACCAAATACTTCAAGACCAATAATTATGAGGTACTGGTGTCCGGCACCATGCGTCGTTTCCTCAGGCTGTATATACCTGTGGCCTCAACGCTTATCATCGCCTTCCTGATGATGAAGGCAAAGCTGTTCTATAATGTACCGGTGGCCGCTATCACCCATTCCGAATGGTGGTTTGGCAATATGTGGACATTTCCCAATGCTTTTGAAACATTGTGGCACTGCCTGAAAGTAGGCACCATGTTCCAGGGAGATAACAGCATGGATACCAGCCTCTGGACCATGTCTATAGAGCTCACCGGCTCCATGTTCGTATTTGCGTTCCTCGCACTCACACACGGAACCAGGAACCGGTTTGCGTCGCTACTGGTGGTATTGCTGTATTGCAAGATCACAGACCAGGCTATTCTCGCTACTTTCGTCATGGGCATCAGCCTCAACTATGCGCAGCAATACTTTGCTACGCACAAGAAGTATGTGATCACCATCATAGCCACTGTACTGTTATTGACCAGTGTTGTGCTGGGCTCCTACCCTACCACAGGCACTATAGAGAGTACTCTTTTTGCTCATGTGCCACACATCGTCATGCACTTTGCGGGGTGGTTCCACACTATTGGGGCATACTTCCTCGTACTGGCTTTTGTGATGTCGGCATCGTTGCAGCGTTTCATCAGCCTGCGGCTGTTCAGGTTCCTGGGGTATATCTCCTTTTCGTTGTACCTCATACACCCATTGATCTTCGGGTCATTTACCAGCTATGCTTTTTTAAAGCTGCATACCTACATCGGTTACAACAGGCTGGTACTACTGCTTTTTTTACTCACCACAGCCGTAGCGCTACCCATATCCTGGCTGATGACGAGGTACATAGACACCCCCGGCATGAACTTTTCCAAATACATATATAACCGCTGGAGCAAGAAAAAGCCGGAGCATGTATATGAATCTGTACCTGCACCGGAACCAGATGAACGTTAATACATTCATTTTATGCCGTAAGTGTACTCATTGAGGCATACATTTTCTATTTATTATCGTTACTTTTGCCGCCTAATATCTGCTTATGCAATTCCTTGATTTTGAAAAACCGCTTGAAGATCTATATACCCAGATCGCCAAGCTGAAAGAGATGTCGGCCCGCAATAAGGTGGATGTGACCAATAGTATCATAGAGCTGGAAGCCGCTATAGAAACTACCAAGGCCCAGATATACCAGAACCTTACTCCCTGGCAGCGTGTGCAGCTAAGCCGCCACCCCGAGCGCCCGTACACATTATACTATATAGAAAAGATATTCACCGACTTTGTAGAGCTTTATGGCGACCGCCAGGTAAAGGACGACAAAGCCATGGTGGCCGGTATGGCTAAAATAGATGGCCAGCCTGTAATGGTGATGGGCCAGCAGAAGGGCATCAATACCAAGATGCGCCAGATGCGCAACTTCGGGATGGCCAA
>CAIVKT010000241.1 GCA_903906615.1 uncultured Bacteroidota bacterium
ACCTCGCCCATAGTGGGGTTGAGGGCCAGGCTGCGCTCAAAATCCTGCATGGCCTCATCGGTGCGGTGCAAGCGGGTTAGCAGGCGGCCCCGGTTCAGGTAGGGTGGTCTCATATCGGCATTCTGGGATATGGCTATCGCATAATGTACCAGTGCCGAGTCGGACTGGTGCATCATATCAAATAAGTTGCCCAGGTTACTGTGTGCCTCGGGGAAGTAGGGCTTCAGCTTTAGCGCCGTATGAAAGCAGTAGGCCGATGAATCAAAGTTGCGGGAGATGGCTGATATGATAGCCAGCCCCAGGTAGGCGTTGGCATCTTCATCACTTGCTTTCAGCGACAGGGCTTTGTAGTAATTCCTCTTTGCATCGGCAAATTTATTCACGCTCCGCTCCAGCTCGCCGAGGGAAATGTAGGGGTTAGCAAAGTCGGGCTGTAGTTCTATGGCCTTGTTCAGCAGCATATAAGAGGAGTCGTAGAATAGCTGCCGCTCCTGCGGGTTCACCGATTCATTGAAGCGATTGAAGTAGTTAAAGCCAAGATTGTTGTAGGCATTAGGCGCGCGCTCGGGTACTTTTTGTATCTCATCCGTCCACAGCGTAGTGGCATCGTACCAGGCAGCGCAGCGCTGGTTGCTCATATAGCCAAGGGCCAGTGTGTACACCAGCGTTACGATAAGTATGGTGTTCCCTTTTTTGCGGTCTCCCCCTGGCTCAAAATACCCGGATACAAACCAGCCGGCCACCAAGAATAGCCCGAAGTAAGCAATGTAGCTATACCTGTCGGCAATGATAGCGCCCCCCACGGGTATGAATTGCAGCAGCAATATGATATTGACAAGGAAGAATAAAGTGCCGAATACAACCGCCCTGTTCTTGCGCCCGAAGGCCCACACAATAAATGCCAGCCCGGCAATAAGCAGCGGGAAGATGTAATAGGCCACATGTAGCGGCTTATCGGGGTAAGGATAAAAATTGCAGAGATGCACCGGCGCTACCACTTTCCATAGGTAGGTGAACAGGGCGTAGCAACCCAGCGCTATGCGCTCTATAAAATTGAACGTAACATTAAGCGTATTCAGCGAACCGAATTTTTGCTGGTCAATGATAGACTCATAGCCAAAGCCCAGCGATATAAGGAAGTGCGGTATCTTTTCTATCAACAACTTGATGTTGAGCGGGCGTTTTTCGAAATAGTCTATAAGCAGCAATGTCACCGGCAGCACCACAGCCACCGGCTTCGACAGCAGCGATAAAAGAAACAGCAGAATAGTGAAACTATACCACAATGCCTTTTTTTGTTCGGAGCGGATGTAGTAGATGTGGGCGATACATGCGCCAATATAGAAAGCGCCATACAGCACATCCTTGCGCCCGGCCAGCCAAGCTACCGACTCTACGTGCATAGGGTGCAGCCCGAAGAGCAACGCCACTACTGCGGCAGCCACTTGCCTGCGGGTAAGTAGCATGGTGAGCCTGTATACCAGCAATGTTGTGAGTATGTGTAGCAGTAAACTATCCACATGGTATAGGTAGGGCTGTAGCTGTACAAAACTATACTCCAGGGCATAGCTAAGGATAGTGAGCGGGTGATAGTTGCCCATAATAGGTGTAGAAAATATATTCTTCAGCCCTTCGCCGGACAGGTCTTTGACCAGCGGGTTGTCTTTGATGTAGCCGGGATCGTCCCAGTTGGTAAATAGGTTGTTGGTACAGGTCTTTAAAAACAGCCAGGTGATCACGCCAATGCCCGCCGGTATAAGCATATGCTTGTACCGCTCCACAAAGCCTGCGCCTGCGGGCTGTTGTGGTTTCACCGCCCGGGCAGGGCGTGGGGCCGGGGTGCTTGCTGTGTTGTTGGGCCTGTTCCTTTTATTCGCCATACCGCATAAATATACTTCGTTGTTCTTATCCCGCAAAAAAAGAGCTGCCATTTTGCGGCAGCTCTTTCAAAAAACAAACAAATGCCTTAACGGATAACAGTTACCTTCTCGCACCACTTTCCTGTGCCGGTAGTTACATTTACGAAATATATTCCATTGGCTACGTCCAGGACTATGTTGGTAGGTGTGTTGGTGGTTGTGGTAAATTCTTTTACTGTTTCGCCAACTATATTTTTGATCACCACTTGCGCCTGTTCATTACCGGGCGATCTCATGGTCATGGAAAAGGAGCCGACATTGGGGTTTGGAGAAAGCAACAATGCGGCTATAGTAGCCGCGCTGTTTAGTGGGGTGCCCAGGCTACAGTTATTAACAGTGATGTATAGCGTGGTAATGCCTACCGAAAGTGTGTCGTCAACTTGCACCACCAGCGTATCCAGGCCTGTATAGCCAGGTGATGGGGTATAGGTGGTACCTGTTGGCGTGAGCCTGCTGCCCGTAGATGTGGTGGTATAGCTTACGGCCGCTGTGCCATGCCGTGGGCCTGTGATGATCCGCCAGGACTCTGCCTGGCCCATATCCACATCTGTAACCCGCAACAAGGTGTCTAATGATATGGCTGCATCGTTCTCGCAAATACTGAGGCTGCTGGCAACTGCGCTGAAAACAGGCAGGTGGTTGTAGCTCGTTATCTCCCGCACGCGGTTGTTGTAGGTATCTGCCACCAGCACATTGCCATATTTATCGGCGGTCATATATACACCGTGCAGCAGGGCTGCGGTTGCGGGGCCGCCATCGCCGCTATAGCCAGCAGTACCGATATTGCCGGCTATAGTGGTGATAATGCCGTCGGCGCTCACCTTGCGGGCCGCATTGCTTTCGCTTATATAAAAGTCGCCTACATTGCCGGGAGGTACGTTGGTAGGTAGTACAGGGGCTGCCGTGGCAGGCCCGCCATCACCGCTGCTGCCCGAAACGCCATTGCCGGCAACGGTGGTGATAATGCCGGTATTATCTATTTTGCGTACCCTGTTGTTGCCCCCATCACCTATGTAAATGTTGCCACTGCGGTCAACATCAACAGAGCTTATGTCATTTAGCTCAGCAGCAGTAGCCTGCCCGCCATCGCCGCTAAAGGCCGGCGTGCCATCACCTGCTATGGTGCTAATTATACCTGCTGTGTTTACTTTACGGATGCGGTTGTTATCTGTTATATACATATTCCCCGCAGGGTCTATGGCAATGTAGTTTACGCTAACCCCTGCGGCAGATGCCGGCCCGCCATCCCCGCTATAGGTAGCGCCGGCAGAACCCAATACAGTAGTGATGATGCCCGTAGGGTCAATTTTGCGTACCCTGCCATCTCCCCTGTCCACAATATAAATACTGTGATCGGGGCCGAACGCCAGTTCTTCCGGTTGCTGAAATCGGGCAGCAGTAGCAGGGCCACCATCGCCATAGCCACCCGTACCAGCCACCCCGGTACCGGCAATGGTATAGATAATGCCAAAAGTATCTACTTTGCGGATGCGGTAGCCATCCCTTTCCACAATATAAAGATTGCCAGTATCGTCTTTAACAGCAAAGGTGGGCGAATGAATCTCGGCAGCGGTGGCCGGTGCGCCATCGCCTATAGAGCCTGCTGTGCCGTTGCCAGCGATAGTGATGATAACCTGCTGTGCTGTGGCCCGGAAGCTGCCGAACGCCAAAATGAACAATAGTATGGCGATGTTCTTTTTATTTGTTTTCATAACAGAGATTTAAGATGGAGTGATTGTATAAGCGCATGGTCTGCTTATTATTCAGCAAATGTAAATCAGTAAAGATCAATCGTTACTGTTCCACCGGAGTATGTCCAGGTTGCGGATGGCGGTGGAGATGTCGGACAGCCAGTAGCTCCAGTGCTGGATAAAGGGCTGCCCCCGCAAGAGCCGCCTAACGCGCCTGACATACACACAAAATGATAAATATCGGTACATCCCTGGTCTATTTCTGCTGCGTTCCAGGTCAAATCACTCACCATGCAGCCCAACCATGGATTAGTACTACAGGATATTCCATCCACGGTTGTAAAAGAATCACATTCCAACGATGCCCAACCTATCGCAGTCCCGCCTCTGGAACCATTTTCAAAATCAATTGCGTTCATCCAACTCATCGTAGTTGCATGATATATGGTGAAAATGTTTCCATATATCTCATTGCAACCTGCCGAGCAGGTTGAAGGTGCGTACGCATGCATAGTAGGGGATTGCGCACGCATCACTACCGTATAATCGCAGGTGGCAGAATGATTGTTAACTACCAGTTTTTGTGCATTTACATCACATAAACACACACACACACACACATACAGCATCGTAAAAATCAAAATGTTTTTCATAATTGCTTATATTAGGAGTGAAGAATAATATAAAATTATACATTTTATTTAACTAGCAAAACTTTTAGCGAAAATAAGTTTTTGATACTGTAAGGGAACTGTAGCAGGCAAAAAAAAGAGCTGCCATTTTGCGGCAGCTCTTTCAAAAAACAAATTTTAAACTATTGTTTCACAACTTTACGTACGGCTATAGCGGTGCCATTATCATCATAAAGCGTTACGAAGTACATGCCATTCGCCAAAGCAGATAGGTTGACTTGTTTGGCATCTGTCACATCTATTTCTTTCTTGCCTTCTATGCTGCTGATCACTGCGCGCACTTTTACAGGTGCGTCTATGTATAGCATACTATTAGCAGGGTTAGGATAAATGTTCACTGCGGTATTATTGGCAACATTACCCACACCTGCCATTGCATAATAAAAATGGAATAATGCCGATGTGCCTGTGCAGCCATTACTGTCCGTTACTACCACATAATAATACTCTTCGTTTGCGGCAGCAATGGTTGGAGATGTAGCTCCGTGTATCTCGCCGGCAAGGCTGTCGTACCATTGGTAGCTGGCATAAGTGCCGTTCACATAGAGTGCCCCGTTGTAATAGGTAACTATTGGTGCCGGCGCTATACCTACGGTTACAGTTTTTACCACTGCGCAGGTAGTGGGGAGGGTATAGCTTACCACCGCAAGGCCACCGGTGATGCCTGTAAGTATGCCGGTGTCCAGGGTTGCTACGGAAGGTGTGGTGGTAGTCCATGTGCCACCGCGTGTGGCATCATGCAGTGTGTCTGTTGTGTAGGGGCACATTACGCTGTTGCCGGTTATTGGTTCAGGCAGCGGATTGATTGTCACCCTTGTAGCAATGGAGCAGCCGGGGTTCAGTGTGTATATAACATCAACAGTATCCGGTCGCACACCCATTACTACACCTGTGCCCGGAACTACAGTAGCCATTGATGGGTCGGTGGAGGTCCAAACCCCGCCTGTAGAGGCATCGTGCAGCGTTGTTGAGGTGCCGGGGCAGGCACGTGGGCTGCCTGTCGCAGCTACCGGGTAGCCTACCACATTGAAGTTCACAGTCGTCATACAGCCCGTTATCGGCAAGGTGTAGCTGATGGTGGTAAGCCCTACAGAGAGGCCGCTTACTTTGCCCGAGTCTGCAACTACAGATGCAATGAGCGGGAAGGTGGAGGTCCATGTGCCGCCGCCCACAATATCAGTAAGGTTGCGTGTAGAGCCTACACAAACACTGTCCCTACCTACTATAAGCGCGAGCGGGTTCACGGTCATTACCCATGTAGCGATGCAGCCGGAGCCCAGCGTGTAGGATATGGTGGCCACACCTGTGCTGCGCCCTGTTACAAAACCTGTGCTGCCCACAGTAGCAAGGGCAGGTGTGCCGCTGCTCCAGGTGCCGGGGCCGGTTGCTGTCAGCATTACCGAATCGGTAGCGCATACCGAGGTAGCGCCTGTTATGCCCACTACGTTCACTATAGTCGTCGCTGCGCAGCCGCTGGATGGGTCTGTATAAGAAATGATCGTAGCGCCTATGGTATGTGCGGTTACTACACCATAAGTGCCGTCTATAGTAGCTACAGCAGTATTGCTGCTGGTCCAGTTGTAGCCGGCAGAAACAT
>CAIVKT010000242.1 GCA_903906615.1 uncultured Bacteroidota bacterium
ATCCCAAAGGGTTGAACATGATGCAAACAATATTAGTGTCTAAACAGCATTAGTTATTGCGGCCTACTGTATTATATAGATGTCAGTAGCTGTTTACTTTTCACATTTGCGTGATGGTATTCTAAAGGAATTACTTAGCGGAGATTATCGTTAATGGTTTGATTGGACTTAGAGATAATACTTTAGGACTTAGGGGAAGTTGCTCCTTAATTTGTGGAATCACGACTTCACGTGAAACACAAAACAGAACTGCATTTTGGCTTTAGAATCTTAAGGTATTTTATAACCAACACCAACATTGAAGCCCAGGCTTTTGCTGCCTGTTCCGGGTATGAAATGAATACTTTCATCAACATCTATTTTTGTGCTGATCTCATACGTCACCCCCTGGGTAAATAATATGCTGATGTACTTTGTCCCCGTATTTGTATTCTGGAATGGTGTCTCCCGATTTAGTTGTTCGCCGGATGATGGATTGAAATTGTATTGTAAGCCGAGGCCGCAAAACGGATCTACCTTTGTACCACAGCACAAGGGATGATATTGTAAGGTGAGTGGAATATTTATTTTGCTGGCCGTGTATTTGTTGATGTTTTTATTGAACCCATTCATACTTATTGCACCCGGATAAGTCACGTCATTCAATCTTGTTTCTGCCTTGAAGTGTGTGCCTATAGACTTCCTGAGTACAAAGCTTTTGCTGATACCATAGTGTACTTTGCTCTGCCTGCTATGTATCAATGGAGAAGAATTAAAAAGTATTTCCCTGCCACCTTGAAACCCTAATGTAATACCGGGAGCGTTCTTTGTCTTCTTTTTTGCCTGGCCGTAGGTATACGTGGATGCACTCACTGCCAATGCAGAGAGTAGGATCACAGAATATAACTTGATAATGGTAGACATGCTAATTGACTAAAACGCTACTTGCCTGATATTATTGTGCAAAGCTAAATCTTTTTTGTTTCACGTGGAACATTAGGTATAAACTCTTTAGCATTCCATATCACAAGACCTTTGTATCTTTGCCACTATGTTTCCTGAATATGATGTAATAGTAGTAGGCGCTGGCCATGCAGGTTGCGAGGCCGCTGCCGCTGCTGCAAATATGGGGTCAAAGGTTTTGCTCATTACGATGAACATGCAGACCATTGCCCAAATGAGCTGCAACCCCGCAATGGGTGGAATTGCCAAAGGACAGATCGTTCGCGAGATAGATGCTCTTGGTGGGTATAGCGGAATTGTTAGTGACAAGAGTACAATTCAGTTCCGGATGCTCAACAAATCCAAAGGGCCCGGTATGTGGAGCCCCCGCTCCCAAAATGACCGAATGCTCTTTGCTTCCACCTGGAGAGATATGCTCGAGGCTACGCCTAATGTAGATTTTTGGCAGGATATGGTCAAAGGGCTCATTGTTTCACGTGGAACAATTGAGGGTGTAGTTACAGGCATGGGGCAAGAGATCAGGGCAAAAAGCGTGGTTTTGACCAATGGGACCTTCTTAAATGGCGTAATTCATATAGGAGAGAAGCAATTTGGCGGCGGAAGGATAGGAGAGAGCAGGGCTACCGGCATCACAGAGCAGCTTGTGGAACACGGCTTTGAAACTGCCCGCCTTAAGACCGGCACTCCTCCACGGGTAGATGGCCGCAGTCTCGACTATACCAAAATGGAAGTACAAGAGGGCGATGAAGAAGTAGTCGGTTTCTCTTACCTGCCCATAGAAAAAGTAAAGCCAAAAGAACAGCGCTGTTGCTGGATCACCTACACAAGCCCCGAAGTACATGAAATACTCCGTACAGGGTTTGAGCAATCACCCATGTACCAGGGACGCATAAAAGGCAGTGGACCCCGTTATTGTCCCAGCATCGAGGATAAGATCAGCCGTTTTGCTGATAGGGATCGTCATCAGCTGTTTGTAGAACCCGAAGGATGGAATACAGTGGAGATCTACGTCAACGGTTTTAGCACCTCCCTGCCCGAAGATGTTCAATACAAAGCCCTTAAAATGGTACCCGGTTTCGAGGCCGTAAAGTTCTTCCGCCCCGGATATGCGATAGAATACGACTATTTTCCACCAACACAGCTAAAATTCACCCTGGAAACCAAGCTGGTAAAGAATCTTTTCTTTGCCGGGCAGATAAACGGAACCACCGGTTACGAAGAAGCTGCCTGCCAGGGATTGATGGCCGGCATAAACGCACACCGTGCAGTAAAAGAATTGGAACCGGTAATCCTGAAACGTAGCGATGCCTACATCGGTGTGCTTATTGACGACCTCATTAATAAAGGAACCGACGAGCCATACCGCATGTTTACCAGCCGTGCAGAAT
>CAIVKT010000243.1 GCA_903906615.1 uncultured Bacteroidota bacterium
CACCAACTGAAAAAAGACCACTTTACCTTTGTGCCCCAAAAATTTTTTTCTATGAACAAAAACCTTCAGGCCCAGGCCCAAAACTCTATTTCCAGTCCGATCTATCGAAGACTGAGATTTCTGAAATGCTCGGTATTCCACGCCGTACGCTCCACTATTGGATACGCGAAAAGAACTGGGACCGCATCAAGCGTAGCGCAGCACAGATGCCATCACTATTGGCCGAGAACATCTACCACATCATCGCCCGCTTCACACAGCAGCTTCTCGGCGAAGACCGTATCAACCGCCCAATAACCCGCCACGAGGCCGATACCCTGCACAAGCTCGTCCTTACCATCAGCAAATTAAAGGCCCGCACCACGCTCAACGAAAGCATGGAAATGTTCGGCACGTTCATGGAAAACGTAAACCAAAAGGCTCCCGAAATGGCGCAACAAATTACTCCATTCGTAGATGACTATATCGCTGCCCGCGCAGCAACCAACATTCAACAATTGCGTCCAGACAATATGAACGACTTCGGCCTCATCCCCAAACAGGAAGCCAACCTCACCGAAGAACAGCTCGACCTGCAAGACATCATGGCGTGGACGGAAGAAGGAAACATACCGGTTGACATAGACATGCCCAACGAACCTACACCTACACAACCTTCATCGAAAGAGGAAGCACAGGAAGCACAGGAGATCAATACAGAATTAACCGAAGAACTTACACGCTCAGAATTACCACTCGGCAATGATTTTTCAAGGACCAGCTATGAAGATGTGATGGAAATGGATCGCAGGATTCGTCTGGGCCATCAGCAATTCGCAGAACTATTCCCCGATGATGAAGATGCAAAGGCTGTGCTCGCCCTATTAGATGCCCATTTATCCAACTCCAAAGCCGCTGCTTAAGTTCACGCAATTCACGCAACATCTTCTCTCCTTCGGAGAGACCGGAGAGAGGTCGCTCTCGCCGTAGGGGCTTGTCTTGCCCATGCCCTTCTCATGCAGAGTTATAGTATGTTCCTTTCCTGGTCCCGACGCTAAAGATAATGCGGGCGGGGCAGGGCGAATACCTTCTGATGTAGGGCAACCAGGGGGCAAAAAGTGAGCAACAATCACCCATAAAAAACCATGCAACCAATTGATTTCCAATAAAAAGTTGAGCAAGAAATAGGAGCAACGATCGTATAGGTGTCCCACACCTAAAAGGTGTGGAACACCTTGGGTTAGATTATTTCCATGCCTGGCTAGTTCTTAAACCGAACAGCATATGATAAACCCTGCTGAGGCCATAGGTGCCAATCAAATGAATCTTTTTTGACCCAATTACTGCTGCGATTGGGCTTGTTGCAAAGGTTCAGGAGATTTAGTTCGCTATTAATGATTTTTTTAGCCTCACTGATGTAGTTCTCCGCTTCACTCGAAATGACTATTACTATTAAGCGGACACTTAATAAATAATTCAGTGAACAAAGTTCGCCTTTGAGCATAAGATTATGAGTAGAAGCCCCTTTAGGGGTTGGGGTTTACCTAAGCATCGGGTGTCTTTTAAACTCTTTGGTGCGGTCGAAGAGGTAGCGGTAGGTGCGCAGGGTGCGGCTGCGGTTGGGGGCTATGCTTTCGGCTATGTTGATCATCTTGGGATTGAAGTCGCCGATCCATTGCATCTCGTAGTCGTTGTAGCGGGCCATGGGCTGTATTACCTTGGCGCCTTCTATGATGATGTAGGCATCGAGGCCCTTGCCCTGCTGCTCGGGTATTATACCGAAGACGATGCCTACAAAGCGGCTGCATTTGCCGAACTTCTGCAGCAGCAGGAACTTCAGCTTTTGCAGCAGCCCGAACTGGCCGTTGAGGTGCTTGAAATACTGGTTGAGATCGGGTAGGTTCACCCAGATAACGATGGGCTCGTCTTTGTAATAGGCAAACCAGATGAGGTCTTCGTCCATCACCGGCTTCATGGTCTTGAACATTTTTAGGACCTGCTTCTCCTCCAGCGATTTGCCGCCACCGTGGCCTGCCCACGCCTTGTTGTATACATGCGTGAAGTCTTTTGCGTACTTTTCTATCTGCGACTTCTTTATAGTTTCGGCACGGTAGTCGGGGTTGGCAGCTATGCGGGCGTGGCGCTCATAGAATTTTGGGTCTAGTTTGTCCTTTACCTTCATGCCAAAGCATACCTGGTTGAAGTAAAGCTTAAAGCCATAGTTCTCGAACAGGGTCACATAGTAGGGCGGGTTGTAGTTCATGCAATAGAGTGGCGAGTAAAAGCCATCGGCCAACATGCCCCACCATTTGTCGCGCTCGCCAAAGTTGATAGGACCATCCATAGCTTCCATGCCCCTGTCCTGCAGCCATTGGCGGCAATGGTTGAGCATAAAATCGGCGCTGGCCTGGTCGTTGATGCACTCAAAGAAGCCTACACCACCTGTTGGCTGCTCCTGCTTGTACTGGCGGTTCACAAACGCGGCGATGCGGCCTGTGTACTTGCCCCCGTCCTCCAGCAGCCAGCGCGTACATTCACCCCGCTTGAAGAACTTGTTCTTTGCCGGGTCAAAGACCTCTTCGATGTCTTTATCGAGCGGGCGTATCCAGTTGGGGTCGTTCTTGTATATATCTACGGCTACCTGTAAGAAGGCTTTTTTATCGGCGTCGGTCTTTACTTCATGCAATTGCATAGCGTAAAGGTAATTAAATACAAATTCCTGTGTACAAATTCCAAATTCCAAGGTACAAATTCCAAGGTCCAATGGGGGGATTTTTTGGAATTTAGGTTTCGAGAATTTGAGATTGGTTTTGGGATTCGGAAATTTGAATTTGGGATTTGGAATTTGTTTTTTTGAAATTGGTATTTGGTATTTGGAGTTTGGTTATTGGAATTTCGTTACGCAAGGGCATGATTTTTTATGTAAAAACTACAACTAAACCACATAATGTATATGAAAAACCTGATGTTATCGTTCCTGCTTGTTGCAGGCGTAGTATTTACTGCCGATGCGCAGACCAAGAAGGTAGTAGAAGATAAAAAGACCACTAAGAAAACGTCTTCTGTACCGCAGAAGGTACACAACACCTTCAGCAAGCATAAGAAGTATAATGGCCGTAAGACCACACATGTGAAGACTGTGGAAAATAAGGTGAAGTAAATTATAGTGTTCATCCCGATAGCTATCGGGACACGTTTGCCGAAATAAAAAATCCCAAATTCCATTACTCTGGAATTTGGGATCTGTATCCTGTGATTTGGTCCCGATAGCTATCGGGATGGAATTTAAGATGACCTCCTGTTGCCTGAATTACTGAAGCGCCTTGTGCTTTGCTGGTGCGCGCCGGAAACGGCGTTTGGCCTGCGTACCACTTCTTTGTTCTTAGGCAGGTTGATCTGCACCTGGCCGCTGGATGCGAGGGGGTAGGGATGGCCTTCAACAACGGGTATCTTTTGCCCGGTGATCTTGAGTATGTTCCTCCAGTCCTGCATTTCTTCCTGGTCGCAGAAAGACATGGCAGTACCACTGGCACCCGCGCGGCCCGTACGGCCTATACGGTGCACATACGTTTCCGGTACTTCGGGTATCTCATAGTTGATCACGTGGCTCAGCAGGTCCACATCTATGCCCCTTGCGGCAATGTCTGTGGCTACGA
>CAIVKT010000244.1 GCA_903906615.1 uncultured Bacteroidota bacterium
ATTATTTACCTTTATAGCAAAGCCATAACCTTGAATAAAAAACCACGCAAACCAGCCCCCGTTCACGTATTCACCAAAGAACAGCTTCAAATTCTTAACGAAGAACGGGCATTGCATATGGCCGGTAAGACTAAATCTTACACCTGGAGCCAGGCTAAGGCAATAATTTTAGGCAAGAGAAAATTCTAATACCTTTACCTTTTTATCTCTGCATCCAATTACTTTCCCTTCCAAAAAAAATCGTAATTTTGCACCTCCCAACAGAAGTATTAAAAAAATATGGATTTTAAATATACAGATGCCCAGGTTTCTATTGCCGAGATGATCCGTGATTTCGCTGCAAAGCACATCCGCCCCGATATGATGGAGTGGGATGAATCGCAGAAATTCCCGGTTGAGTTGTTCCATAAAATGGGCGAGCTGGGCCTCATGGGCGTGCTCGTCCCTACCGAATACGGCGGCTCCGGCCTTGGCTATTTCGAATACGTGACCGTAGTGAGCGAGATCGCTAAGGTATGTGGTTCCATAGGGCTTTCTGTAGCGGCACACAACTCATTGTGTACCGGCCATATCTTGTACTTCGGCAACGAGGAGCAGAAAAAGAAATACCTGCCTAAGCTCGCCAGCGGCGAATGGATAGGCGCATGGGGCCTTACCGAAGCCAACACAGGTAGCGATGCAGGTAATATGCGTTGCACTGCAACCAAAGACGGCGACCATTGGGTACTCAACGGCACCAAGAACTGGATCACACACGGCATCAGCGGCAATGTAGCCGTAGTACTGGCCAGCACCGGCGATCCGCGTAGCAAGAACAACAGCACAGCATTTATAGTAGAGCGCGGTACACCGGGCTTTGCCGCAGGCAAAAAAGAGAACAAGCTAGGTATGCGTGCCAGCGAAACAGCTGAGCTGGTATTCGACAACTGCCGCATATCGGATGCACAGCGCATGGGCCCTGTGGGCGATGGTTTCCACCAGGCCATGAAGGTGCTGGACGGCGGCCGTATCTCTATTGCCGCATTGTCGTTGGGCATAGCCAAAGGTGCTTACGAGGCTTCATTAAAATACTCCAAAGAAAGGCACCAGTTCGATCAGCCTATCTCCAGCTTCCAGGCCATTGCCTTTAAGCTGGCCGATATGGCCGTGCAGATAGAAGCATCCGAACTGCTCATATACCAGGCTGCCGATAAAAAGAACCGTGGCGAGAAGATGACGAAGGAATCGGCCATCGCCAAGTATTACGCATCCGAGGCTTGTGTACGTATCTCCACAGATGCCGTGCAGATCTTTGGCGGCTACGGCTACACCAAAGATTTCCCTGTAGAAAAATATTACCGCGATAGCAAGCTATGCACTATAGGCGAAGGCACATCGGAAATTCAAAAACTCGTTATCTCCCGCGAGGTGATCAAAAACTAAGACTGCAAAAAAACAAAGAAATATCAGAGAGGAGGAAGCAAACGCTTCCTCTTTTTTATTGCCATTATTTTTTTACAAAACACACTTTAAGGTTTTAACTTTTGACTTTTAACTTAAAGAGCCTACTGTTTAACGTACGAATACCACGCCAGCCCACGGCTTGTGTTGGTGGTAATTATAAGGTTGGACGCATTGATATTGACAACAGAATAAGTAACAGTATCATTTGCCCGGTAACCGATCCATAAATTATTCTCAGCCACACTCCAATCGAAGTCAAGCACCGTTACTTCCGACTTACTTTTATTGATGGTAGTAGTTTCGTTGCCTGTCTGGCTGCTGGCAAAGAACAACTCATCGTCTATTGATGATGGCTGGTTGGTGATCTCCTCGGCATCTATTATACCGTTCTGGTTGTCATCGGTGGCATACTGTATCTTCTTCCACTTGCCTATGATCTTCCCGGCAGTGGTATCAGGCTCTTTCTTTTTGGCACATGCACCCAGTCCTGCGATCATTATCGCCATCACCGGTAAAAGCAATATGGTGGTATATTTTTTCATTACCTGCTGCACAAAAGCACTACAAATATAACGATAAACGCCTTTGTTTTGTTACTTTAATATTATCATGCCACGCTCTTACAAAACTATTTGTTGCAACAGCTCGCTTTTACCCGGATAATCGGTGTTAAA
>CAIVKT010000245.1 GCA_903906615.1 uncultured Bacteroidota bacterium
TCTTTCACGGAGCGTGATTCTTTCATGATGATGATCTTTGGCGGGGCATCTTTATGACAACAATTATTGTTGAACAAGTATATATATCCTTCACCGGAGATCTTGCAGCTATGCTGGTTGCAAAATAATCCGTTGCCTGCGGGCCGAATGCCCGGCTTGAACTGTTCTCCATAAGAACTGATAACATTACCTTCGGGGTATTTGATCTTCAGGATACGGCTAATATTTCGTATACCAAGGTAGATGGCATTTTCATGCTCATTGAAGAAAAAAGAATTATCATGTAATGATAATGTTGGGATTCCATCTTTAGTAAGATAATTAATAACATCTGACGATGGCAGGTACGCCAATGGTTTCCACGACTATACTACATTACCTTTACTATCGTACTCAATAATAGTAGTTGTGACTCCTTTTGTGAAATTAACTTTATTGCTATCGGTTGCAAACTCTTTCTCATTTTTCAAAACAAGTTTATTTTCCTTTACCGCAGACAAGTCAAGATAAGTATTTTCATTACCTAAAACCATATAGTTCCCATTAGACAACCTGGTAAGCTCATGATGGTAATCCTCAGAAAGGCCACCACTAATAATTCCATTATCCGGCCCCATCCATAGTATAGATCCATCATAACTAACCTCATAGATCTGCTTACCAAGCAAAAAAGTGATGGTACCCTGTGGAGAAATTTTCATATCCCGTAATTCCTTCCTTGTATTCTGAAAGCCTTCAGCATTATCAGGAAGGAACCATACTGCATTTCCTTTCATATCATACAAGGCCCTATTGCCATCCAAAAAAACGTATGCATCCTTGTATGTTTTTGCATTTTGCAGGATACGAAGGCGCATATGGCCAGTATCAATATTTGGTATCTCAAGAGTAGAGAAATGACGCAATGTTGTTTTCCCGGCACCAGGTTTACTATCAGTGTATGCCAATCTCCAGGTATATTGTTTCCCCAAAAAGGGAACTTCAGCAATCACCTTATTTTTATCAGTTTGTTTTCTGAGAATGATCTTCTCTTCGAATGAATCAATATTGTTGTAGTATCCTTCAGCAATTTGCAATTCACATTTTGTTGTTTGCACTTTCTTTGGAAAAGAAAACCCCACAATACGGTAATTCAATTTACTGCCTTCCTTAGGAAGTGCCTGGGCTAACAGGCCCAATGGCATAATCATTAAAAGCAGGAGCTTTATCATCTATAATATATTATAAATTAAATCAGAGAACTTCATTTATCTTTTCGCCCCAGATAAGGTGTTCAAGGTCGGCACGTGTGGTGAGTATGCTGGCGCGGTAAGAATAATTCACACCCCATGCTTTTGCGCGCTCATTCCACACCTCAGGCAGGGCGCTCCACAGTATCTCTTTATCCCTGTTCACTATAAATACTTTGCTGTACGTACTCCCCATGCAGGAGAAGAAGGAGTGGTCGGGCAATTCCATCACACCACCACCCATAGGGAAGGAATAATCCATTTTGGCGGCAGGGGAATCTATAGTGCAGGTGTATTCCCATTTTTCTTTTAGTGTCCCTGGTCCATCCTTTGGTTGTTCCATTACAATAAGCTTTGGCATTGTATGCGCGGTGCAATAATGATTATCGAACAAGTAAAGGTCGCCATTGGCAGATTCCCGGCAACAGTGCTGCCTGCAAAACAAGCCATTGCCATCCTCCGGCACACCCGGCTTGTACGTTTCGCCATAACTGGCGAGCACAGTACCTTCGGGATATTTGATCTTTAAGATGCGGCTTAAATTGCGGATGCCCAGGTACACTACCTTTTCTTTGCTATCGAAGAAAAACGAGTTTTCGTGCAGGGACAATGCCGGTGGCGAAGTCTTTTCGATATAATAGATCAGGTCAGATCCGGGAAGCCAGGACGATGCCTTCCACGACCATACAATGTTATTTTTGCTGTCATATTCGATGACAGTGCCGATACCCGCCTTTATAAAATTCTTTTTTGCGCTGTCGGACAGGTTCTCTCTACCGCTTTTCAAAACCAGTTTACCGTTCTTTGCTTCGTTAACATCGAGCAAACTATTTTCTTCGCCCAAGACCATATAATGCCCGTTGGGTAGCCTCGTCATTTCATGATGATACCCTTCGAAAGCGCCACCACTCACCATGCCCCTGTCCGGGCCTTTCCACAATACGTTACCATTATAATCCATGTCGTAGATGCTGGCCCCAATCAAAAAGGTGATGGTGCCTTGTGGCGAAACCTTCATATCCCGCAGCTCTTTTTTCATATGCTCAAACTCTCCGAAATTATCGGGCAGAAACCATACCGCGTTGCCTTTCATATCGTAGAGTACCCTATTGCCGTCCACGAATACGTAGGCATCTTTATACTTCTTTGCCTGCTGCAATACCCTGAGCCGCATGTGCGCCGTATCCACATTTGGTACCTGTAGTGTGGTGAAATGATGAAGCGCTTCCTGCGCCGTATTTGCGTCGGGGTAAGTAACCCGCCAGGTATATTCTTTACCGAATAAAGGGACTTCGGCCACTACCCTGTTTTTTTCACATTTCCGGGTAACGACAATGTTTTTACGGAAAGAATCAACGTTGTTATAATGCCCTTCAGCAATCTCAAGCCTGCATTGTGTACCCGCTACTGAGCCTTGAAATGAAAAGCCTATGATGCGGTAATTCAGTTTGCCGCCCTCCACAGGCAACACCTGCGCGACAACATTGAGTGGCAGCAAGAAGACCAGGAGTAATTTCCAAACAACAGAAGTAATATTCATTCACTCAAAACTAAATCATTTCTGAGAAATAGCACAAGTGTATGCTGATATTTTCATTTTTTGCGCTACAAAGAAGGTTCCAATTTTTCGCCCCATATAAGGTGTTCAAGGTCTTCTTTTGAAGTAATAATGCTGGCATGAAAAGAATATTGTTCTTCCCATCTTTTCCTGTCTTTATTCCATATCTCCGGCAGTGCGCTCCATAATATTTTTTTATTCATGTTCACGATGAA
This sequence comes from uncultured Bacteroidota bacterium, assembly GCA_903906615.1. Classification (GTDB taxonomy): domain Bacteria; phylum Bacteroidota; class Bacteroidia; order Chitinophagales; family Chitinophagaceae; genus Nemorincola. The sequence continues at coordinate 3,003 of CAIVKT010000245.1, forward strand.
TACTTTGCTGTAGTTACCCCCCATACATGCGAGCAACGAATTATCAGGTAGCTCAAGAACATTGCCGCCAATGGGAAAGGAATAGGCGATGCTATCTCTTTTAAAATCGATAGTGCAGTTGTATTCCCATTTCACTTCAAGGCTGTCATACGGATCACTGGGCTGTTTCATCACTACCAGTTTTGAAATAGTCCTACCGCTACAAGAGTTATTATCATACAAGTAAAGATCTCCATTTTTTGAGACCCTGCAACTGTGCTGCCCGCAAAATAGCCCGTTTGCCGGTTCATAATCTCCTGCTTTAAAAATCTGGCCGTAAGTTTTTAGTACTGTTCCCTCCGGATATTTGATCTTTATTACCCGGCCTATATTCCTGTAGCTATAGTAAATAGTGTTTTCTTTTTCGTCAAAGAAAAAAGAGTTTTCGTGCAGCGATAATTCAGGTATATCGCCCATACGCCTGTAGTAGAGCAAGTCAGAACCATCAAGATGCGCTGATGTGCGCCAAGACCATACAACATTTCCGGAATGGTCATATTCTATAATAGTCCCCATTTCTTTTTTTACAAACCCTTTCCCATCACTGCCCTGTAAAAATACGTCTTTAGCTCTCTTCACTACCAGCCTGTTGTTCTTTAATTCGGCCAGGTCAACAGCAGCATATTCATTACCTAATAGCATATAATTGCCGTTAGATAGCCGGGTAAATTCATGATGGTATCCCTCAATACTGAGGCCACTTACGACCCCGTTATCGGGTGCTTTCCACAGCACTTCTCCATTATAAGTGATCTCATAAGGATGGTTGCCGATCAAAAAAGTAATCGTTCCCTGCGGTGAAACCTTTAGATCCCTGACCTCCAATTTCTCATCATTCAATTCATCGGGTAGAAACCATACAGGATTGCCCTGCATGTCGTATAGAACCCTGTTGCCATCCACGAAAACATATGCGCCCTTATATTTTCTGGCCTTTTCAAGTATTCTGAGCCTTCTGTACCCGGTATCAACATCAGGAACATACAATGTAGAGAAGTGATATAGCTGCTCTTTACGGCCATCTCCGATAGCTATCCCCCAGGTATATTGTTTACCGAATGAAGGCACTTCGCTACCACTCTATTCTTGTTGCATTTTTGTGTTGTAATAATGTTTTTCTGAAAGGAATCAATATTGTTGTAGTATCCTTCTGCAATCTCTAACTTGCTATTCGCATTGGCAGGGATATCGGGGAAAGAAAAGCCGATAATGCGGTAATTCAATTTAGCGTCTTTTACAGGCAGCACTTGCGCAAAAACATTTGATGGCAACACCAGGAACACTAATAACTTCACGACATTTCTTACAAATGAGCAGCTGTAGGCAAACATCTAAGCAGTTTTTTAGCGTTTAGAATGAGCCAAAGCTATGATATTCAGGAAAGATAAATGAAGAGATTCATTTATGATATAAAAGACGTTGAGAAGGATTGGTTTACCTATACAACTGTCCAAAGAGCATCAAGAAACCAGCCTTTGCTATCTGTAAAATAGGCTGTCGGAGCAAAGCCCGTAGCAATTGCAAAAGCATCAGTTTGTGCAGCCGTATATTTTTGAGATATTTCCATGAGTATCCTTTCGCCTGCGCCGAAGGTTACTGATCCGGCATTGCCGATATGTGACTGCTGGTCTTTGTTGCTCACCAGGTAACTTTTGCAGGCACCGGTCTGTTCATCATATACAGGCAGGTGTTCAAATTGTGCCAGGTTAAGATCAGCTCCAAAGGTATCATTGATGCGCTGTAGCAGATTGAGGTTGAAGCGGCGGGTGATGCCGCCTTTATCATTATATGCGGCGAGTATTACAGCAGGGTCTTTCTTCAGGTCGAAGCCCGTTAAAAGCAGGTCGCCGGGAGCGAGGTATGAGCCCAATTGCTTTAAGAAGCCTGTAGTATCATCAATAGGGATATTGCCAATATTGCTACCGAGGAACAGCACTACTTTGTTGCGGGCAGATAATGTACCCAGCGATTCCAGCATAGCAAAGTATTCACCATTCAGTCCCTGTACTTTAAGGCCCTGCAGTTCTTGAGGCAATTGCTCTTCGAGATTGGAAATAACATTTGCCGAGATATCTATAGGATAGTAGGTGAAGTCAGTATCCTGTGCCAGCAAGGCTTTCAGCAGGTGCTTTGATTTGGTACAGTCGCCTGCACCAAGTTCTACAACATCAAATGTTTTTAAACGGTCTTGTATAGCTATTGCCATATCACCGCCCTGCTTCGTGAATATTTCCAGCTCGCAACGGGTGAGATAATATTCAGGGCAATCCATGATCTGTACAAACAGCTCATCACCTGTTTTATCATAAAAATATTTAGAGGGCAGGTATTTAGGATTTGCAGTGAGCCCCGCCCATATTTCCTTTAAAAATTCGTCCATGCCTGATGTTTAATGAGCCAGCCTAATCCCTGTGTATTGCCACCTGAGGTGCGGATGAAAAAAATTGCGGTACGAATCCCGGCTATGCCCCGGAGGCGTTACTTCTGATGCGCCACGCAGTACCATCTGGTTCACCATAAATTTACCATTGTACTCGCCAATAGCGCCACCGGCTTTCTTATAGCCAGGATACGGTAGGTAGGCGCTGTTGGTCCATTCCCAGCGGCTACCTTTATCCAGTTGCGTTGCAGCAACTTCCCACTCAAATTCGGTAGGCAGTCGCATCCCTCGCCAGTCGGCATATGCGGCGGCCTCATAAAAGCTGATGTGGCATACGGGGGCGCTCATATCCACCGACAGTAATCCCTGCAAGGTATAGTTATACCATTTACCTTCTATAAAATGCCAGTACAACGGCGCTTGTATATTATTGTTCTTCACCCAGTCCAGCCCTTCCGAATGCCAATGCCGGTGCATAGTATAGCCGGCCGCATTGATAAACTCAATGTATTCTTCGTTCGTCACCAACCGACTGGATATAAGGAAGCTATCGAGGTAGACTTTATGCCTGCCCAGTTCGTTATCAAAGCAAAATCCTTCGCCCCTACTGCCGATCTCGTATATGCCTGCTTCAATAGTTATCCATTCATTTTCTGGACGGCTTTGGGATGCCTTCTTCTTAGTTATTTTGTTATTGTATGCGGGTAACAAGGGGTTGTGGCCCAGTATATACTTAATGTCGGTCATCAACAATTCCTGGTGTTGCTCTTCATGGTTCAGGCCAAGGGTGATCAATTCACGCAAGTCATTACTTAATTCTTTCTCCAGCAGTTCGCACATCACCTGGTCTACATGGGCCCGGTAGCGGTATATATCAGCTACTGTTGGGCGGCTGAGGTTGCCCCTGTCTGTGCGGATAACGCGTGCACCTACCGTTTCGTAATAGCTGTTGAAGACGAAGTTGTATGCAGGGTCAAACTCTTTATAGGCAAGTATATTGGGTGCAAGAATAAAGGTTTCAAAGAACCAGGTAGTGTGGCCAAGGTGCCACTTGGGCGGGCTCACATCACCTATCGGTTGCACCACATAATCTTCAGTTTGCAGTGGCTTGCAAATAAGCTCGCTGCGGCCCCTTACCTCTTTATACCTGTCGGCCAGGGTCATTCTTGTAGCGTGTGGTTTCCTAACCTCTTTAGTGGTGGTCATAAATTATGCGATAAAAGTAAGCAACTAATGGGCTACCGGCTCTTTTGAAACTATATATAAAAACTATTCCCCCATTTTTTTGCTGAAGCTATGCATTACTAATAAATCAAACAAGTTAGAAAATGATAGAATGTATTGCATGCAACACCCCTGTATTTACGAAAAATAATACTGCCCGTATTTTTTCGGGTAAGATTAAAAAAAGTACAAGCAATAGTTTACATTTGCAGCATATAAAAACCATTACATGAGCCACGATACGCACGGACACTCAAAAGAAAACCAAACCATCATATCTTTTAAGAACTCTTTCTGGCTGGTAGTTATCATTGTCGGCCTTTTTATTGCTGCGCTCAACTTCGTTAAAGCGGAAAGTGGTAGCGACGAAGGTGAAGGAAAGGAAAAAACAGAGATGAAGGCTAACGCAGAACCTGCCGGTGAAAAGACCGAACAGAAAGCTGAAGTTCCCCAACCTGCGGCTACCACCACAGATACCGCAAAGGCAGCCAA
>CAIVKT010000246.1 GCA_903906615.1 uncultured Bacteroidota bacterium
AGTAGAAAATCTTTGCACACTCGGCGAGATCGCTGATACGTTGCGTGGGGTATGGGGAGAGTATAGAGGGTAGGGTTAGTTGATAGGTTGACAAGTTGATAAGTATACAATAAGACCTGCAAATAGTAATTTCTATGAAAAAACACCCACTTCTTACATTCCTCCTGTTCATTGCAGCTACTTCATTCGCACAAACGAAGTATGAGCCGCAAATACTTATTTTATCGCCCATATATGGGCTTTGGTCAGCGGGTTTAGTTGCGCTTCAAATTGTTTCGCCAACGTAGTATCTCTTCGGTACAGCCGTCCATCATTGTACAGCCACAGGTCCAGGTAAGCCGAGTATCGGAAAGTGCTGTCTGGCGTCGTAGTGCCTATAGCGTAGGCCAGTAGGTTGGCATCATCTTCGGCGGCTATGCCTGCCTGGTGCGCCATCTCGTGTGTTAGTGTGAAGGGCATAATATATGCAGGTATCCCTGCATCCACCTGTCCCTCGCCGGTAAAGGGGTTGTAATAACCTTCTACGGCTGCGTACTCCATAAAATAGCCATACAGGCTGGACTTTACCTTTAGCCCATGCACACTTACCTTGCTGTCTGTATATTGACGGTAATACTGTGTTGCCCGCGCATTGATCTCCCTTACAGATAAGGTGTGGTAGCCCGCCGCATAACTATTCACATGCTCCAGCAGGTATTGTTCGTAGGCAACCAGTTTTTCTTTGCGCAATCTTTTTGCGGTGGAATCGGGTAGGGTATGGGCGCTATCTGTTTTAGGGTATAGTTGCCAGTAATTGCCCAGCGATGGTTTGTAGTAATTAGCCCCCCAGCCAATAACGAAGAAAAGGTACACCTCCAGCGCCGTGTTGATCGTATTCAGCACCGATCGTGCGAGCTGTGTTCTGCGTGTTTTAAAATGAAAGAGGAAATACACCCACCTAACCACAGTTATAGCCAGCCACAAGCCACCAGCCACATAAAAAACATCGCCACAACTAAACGGAACCGCACCAAACACCGCACCTCGCACCGACTGAAAAGGATAAAACACAAAACGGTCGTAAGCATGTATGAGGCCACCCCAGCAGGGCAGGCCATACATAGCCAGCACCGTAAGCAACAGCAGCACCACCAGCCACACTAATTTCCTTTTGAGCCTCATCTGTTTATTATAGAGACTAAAGTTATGCCAAAGCAAGATGATTTAGTGGCTAAGATAATTTGCGAAATACTAATCTTCTGAATCCCTGGTAAATACCCTGAAAATAAAGAAAGCGATAACGGCGAGTATAATAATACCTATCCAGTTCCAGCTAGCCATATAGTTTGAGTTTGTGTTTGAGTTGCCCACAATATATAAAGCAGTAATAGGAATAAAGAGGTATTTGCGGTCAATTACATTGTGTTAACAAGCAGGGTTCGTCCGTTCCTATTGCAATTTGTAGATACTCCATATATACGAGCGGCTTTCCCAGTCGTTAATATTGATGACCGGCCAATCGGGAAGTATGCAGTAAATGTTCTCTTTAGCGAAAGGAGTAATCAACGGTAGCTGATGAATTTCCGGGTTGAGAAAAAGTACCGACCTGTTTTTTGATTGGCTTAATACGCCAGTAATGTCTTCCGTATTGTTTGCCACAAATGTTTGTAGCGATGCCGGTTTGTAGAAATTCATTTCCAGTCCTATAGGACTGTAGGGCGAGTTTTTATAGCTAATGAGTGTTGTCGGTTGTTTTTGTGCATAATTATACACAAACTTAAAATAATTGACAGCCTCGTGTGCCGGGGTTAATATCTTGATCGTGAGCAAAACAATATTAAGTCCTGCAACAACAGACAGTGCCCACCTGAAGCCTTTTTTACAATCATAGCGGGCTGATAATAGATCCACAGCGCTGCACACCAGGTAAATAAATGCCATGCTCATAGGCAGCAGGAAGCGCATCTCTTTATGGGCTATCAGGCAATGGCCGGCAATAAAAGCAACACTGATCCAGGTGAACAAATGGAGGGGTTTCTTCCACACCCCATAAAGAAACAAGGGCAATAAGACTATACTGATGG
>CAIVKT010000247.1 GCA_903906615.1 uncultured Bacteroidota bacterium
AATCTAATATATCGCCTGAGCCTGAACCTATACCATTGCTGATACCTGCAACAACCGGCCTTGTCCATGACAAGCTAACACCTGTTGATGAAGAACTTGCAGGGTAATATATCTGTTGGTTATCGCAAACAGGCGCAAATGTCAACCCGCTGTTCAGCACTGGAGAAGGATTAACGGTTACTGTTACTGTTTGCACATTTGCAGGGCAGCCTGCACCCGTAAGTGTCGAAGAGTAAACATAATTTACTGTTACCGGTGCTACCGTAGTATCGTGCAACCTTTCGTTTACATTTCCCACACCTGACGTACCTGCATCTGAGATACCGTATTGCGTAGCACGTGTCCAAGCAAAAGTAACGGCTGGTGAGGTGATAGAAGTTGCTGCTCTGTAGTTGAAGTAATCACCATCGCAAATTGCAGCCGGAGTCAGCGTGTTAAGCTTTGGCTGCGGATATACATTTACCTGTACTGTGCTGTCGCTCGAGCAACTGCTGTCAGACAATGTATATAAATAGGTTACCGTTACTGTGCTGTTGTTGCTATTGTATAGTACGTCATTAGGGTTACCTGTGCCGCTTGTAGGCTGGTTGCTGGTAACACCTGCGGGAGTAGTACGGAACCATGTAAATGTTGTACCACTGCCTGCACCTGTATTGCTTGTTGGTGCATAGGTAAGTGTAGCGCTGTCACATATTGCAGCAGGAGGAATATTAGTAAGTGTTGGCGTAGGCTTAGCAATGATCGCAAAATTAGCGCTTGCACCGGGGCAACCTGCAGCTGATGGAGTAACTGTAATATTACCTACTGCTGTAGTACCTGTAGTATTGGTAGCTACGAAGGGCAATATGTTGCCTGTGCCGCTGGTGGCAAGACCTATAGATGAGTTACTGTTGGTCCAGGTGTAGGTTGTACCTGCAATAGAACTGTTGAAATCAACTTCATTTGACAATGTGTTGTTACAAACTTCCTGGCTAACCGCAGTCGTAGGGTCAATTACCGGAAGCTCATTGATCTGTATCTGTATATTGTATTGCTGGCTTTCGCAGGTTGGGTTGCTTACGCTCAATGCGCCAGTATATAGGCCAGGTGCAGCGCCCGCAGGCACTGCAATATTGATTGGTGAAGTTGGGAATGCTGTTGCCGGAACATTTACAAAGCCCGCAGCAAGCGCCGTAGCATCAAAAGTAATAGTGTAGGTAGCAGGTACTATATAATTAAATGATACAGACCCATTGCCTATGCTGTTGTAGCCGGGTGTATTGGTAACACCTGTAGTGTATACGCTGCTTGCAAATGAAGAGCCACCGCCGCCGCCGGTCCATACGCCGCCGCCGCCGCCATAGTAGCCGCCGCCGCCGCCGCCTGATATGCCGCTAACGCTGCCATTGCCACCTACCGCTGAAGCACCTGGAGAACCGGGAGCCCATGTTGGAGGATAGATAGCGCCTGCGCCACCATTAAGTTGTGTGCCGCCTGCTGCATGTGAGCCATATACGTTATTACCGCTTGCCTGGCCTATAAGGCCACCACCGTCTCCGCCGGCTGTAGGCCCAGGGGTATCCCAGCCATTACCACCGCCGCCACCGGCTACGATCACACGGTTAGAAAGTGCGCTGCCGCCAAGACGAACATCAGATGCACCGCCGCCACCGCCGCCGCTGCCATAGAAATAATAATTAGCATTGCCGCCGCCGTTAAAGCCGCCTGTGCCACCGGATACTGTTCCGTTGCCACCTGCGCCACCTACGTTCACATACATGGTAGCGCCTGGAGTTACATTTATTGTACCCTGTATACGGCCACCATTGCCTGGGTTTGGAGCACCGCTGTAATCATCGGAGCCTCCAGTAGCGCCCTGCACGTCAAATGCGATCGTGGTAACACCCGGAGGCACGGTCCATGTTTGCGTGCTGTTGGTGAAGGGGAAAGTTTGTGAGGTTGGGCCGAGATTGGTTTCGGCAGAGTAAGACAATGTTGCGTTTGTAGCGCCTGAACAAACCACGATCGGCCCTGCGGGGAAAGTGATCGTAGGCAGTGCGCTTACTGCTACATTGATGGTATCTATTGCAGTACCGCCATTGCCATCGCTTACGATAACCGTAAACTGATCAGCGCCAGAATACCCGGAAAAAGGAGTATAGGTAACTGATGTAGATGGGCCAACGGGGCCACCCGTAGCAATCGCCACAGTATTGAAGCCGGAGAGCGAACCATGAGCCGGGGAAACGCCTACGCTCCATGTTTCCACATCTCCCACATCAGGATCATTGACTGTTAACAAACTGGTAAAGTCCCCACTTACAGCATTCTGGCATATAGAGTATATCTGGGTAGATGGCCCCGTATATGTCGGTGGAGTGTTTGTAGCCTTACTAACAAGTGGCATGCTCAATAACAACATACCTGCAAAGAAAAAGCCCCGCGTAAAACGGCTCCTTTTTGCATTTTTGTTAGTATTTGTCGGTTGAGTGTAAAGATTTCCTGATCCCATATCAATATAGATTTATGAAATAATGGCGAAAAATAGTAAAAAAACAATCAACAACATATAGTTTGCCCTATTTTTTTTTAAAAAAATCCCTTTTTCTTTTCTTCAGCACTTCCTCAGAAATGCATTTTCGATGGCTGAAAGGCAATACCAGTATGTGATTTACCACATCAAACTCTTTGCCTGATTTTAAATTACCATATCATTACTTTTACGTCTTCCCTACCCTTTTGTCAAAATAAGGCAATAATTCCCGGTCACCTATTTTCCCGCTTCATCTTATCCATAGAATTTA
>CAIVKT010000248.1 GCA_903906615.1 uncultured Bacteroidota bacterium
AAAATAACACTGGCAGCCCTGAAAGGGCGATATACATCAGTGAGGGGCATCGCCCCTCGACTCGCGAGGCAAAAGAACACTGGAAGCCCTGAAAGGGCGAAATCTCTCAGCCCGGGGCAACGCCCTGGGTACTCGCGATACAACACAAAACAAGCCCTATGGGCGTAATATTTTAAACACGGTTATCACCAACACATGGATCTCATAGAAGCAAGGCTACAGAAGGTATCTGTACACTATATAGGCAATAAAGGCAACGGGCAGGAGCTGGTGACCTCAAAGAAGCCACTGGCGCTTACGGAGGAGGATAAGAAGAAGATCAAAGACCCGTTCCTCGCTAAGTTCAGCATGGAATCTGATAAGTATGCGTTCCATCACTTGTCTTCATTGGATTACAACGAGGTGTATAACTACTGCTTAGAGTCGCTCGCAGAGGGTGCTACATTTCATAAGAACTCGGTGAACATTGCAAAGCACTTATTCGAGAACACCACCCACCCCAAGATAAAAGCAGGAGAACTGTATGTATGCTATTACGAAAATTGCTTTGTGGATGGCGCTTTCATAGATGCGATAGGCATTTATAAAACAGAAACGAAGAGCGACTTTATAGACCTGAGCAACGAGGGGCAGGATTTCTCGCTGGTAATGCGGCAGGGGGTAGAGGTAACTAAATTTGATAAGGGCTGCCTCGTATTTCCTACCAATGCTGAGAAGGGTTTTGATGTGCTTATCTATGATAGCAATAACAGGGGTGAGGAAGCGGTCTTCTGGCGCGAGTCCTTTCTCAGCGTGGTTCCCCAGGCCAATGAATACTTTCAGACCAACCAATTCCTCGACATCACCAAGCAGTTCATTGCCAAGCAACTGCCACAGGAATACGACATAGCCAAGACCGACCAGATAGACCTGCTCAATAAATCGGTAGAGTATTTCAGGGCCAATGAGTCCTTCGATAAAAAGAAATTTGAAAAGGAAGTGTTTGATGATTCGGGCATGATCAAGGCATTTCGCAAATTCGAGAACAGCTATGCCGAGATGAATGACGTGGAGCTATCCGATAGCTTTGATATTTCTACCCAGGCAGTAAAAAAGCAGGCCCGCGTATTCAAAAGTGTCCTCAAACTGGATAAGAATTTCCACGTCTACATCCACGGCGACAAAAGCCTCATCGAAAAAGGCTACGACAATACCGTAGGCAAAAGCTTTTATAAGATATATTTTGATGAGGAAACGTAGTTTGTTGACATGTTGACATGTTGATAAGTTGCCGGTCGATAAGCTCATTCGGGACGCATGTCGCGGTAGGGGCCGGGCTTGCCCCTGCCCTTTTCGCGAGAGGCAGGTCATTCGCACATACGCAGCACCTCCGACACATGGTCCCGCTTTTCTGTGGTAGGGCCGGGATTGTCTAGCGCTACGAAACATCTCCTCTCCTTTGGAGAGGCCGGGGAGAGGTCTAAAATATTTCCATACGATAGCACATCTATGCAGAAAAATCGTTAGATTTGTTGCGTATCATTATTATATATGCACATTACCTGTTTCTTTCTATTGAAAGCGTGGGATAAGTGTATCTAAATATATTTATGAAGTATATCATTACGCTATTCATCTTTCTGTATTTTTTTACCCCTCTTCATAGCACCGGGCTATATGCGCAACGATCTGTGCAGGCTAAAAACGCCATGAATGCAGGGCCTGCAAATTATACAAACATCACACAGCCGTTCATTGATCACAGCCCCGAAGTGCTGCAAGCCAACCCCGGCTACGAACAGCACCCTGAGGTAGGTATACTCTATGCCGAAACCCCATGCGATAATTGTTACGAGCTCATTGGCCGCCGCACCGAATATTCAAAGACATTTATAAAAGAAGGCACAAACAGCGGTAAGGTGATGCAGCAAACATCTACCATGCCTATGCACTATCGCGATGCGCAGGGCAGGTGGATGACCATACATACGCAGCTCACAGGGCAGGGGCGCGGCATATATGCAGCCACACAGCAGGAAGCGCCTGTGATGATAAGCACAACCGATAAAGTAACCACACTGGGCAAAGACGGACAGTCCATCAGCTTCAACCACACCCTGGAACTGGTATACGCAAAGCCCGATGGCACAGAGCAGCCGTTGGGTGCAGCCGATTACAGCCACTACACTGCCGGTGATGATGGTGTGTACATCACCAACGCATGGCCGGGCATAGATATTGAGATGCACACATTGCGTGGTGCGGTGAAAACAAATTTCCTCATTAACCACGCAATGCCTGCGTATGCTGGTGGCAAGCTGCTGGTACGCGATCACTTGTTGTTGGGTACAGGCCTGACCCTTGACGTACAGGGGCAAACAAGGTTTACCGGTAACATAGGTATAGTGAGCAACAGCGGTGAGCGTGTTTATGCTATATCTGCCGCTACAGCTTATGAAAAGGCCGCGCCCGGCAACACGCTGCAAATGCTGGAGTATGGCCTCAATGGCAATACGCTGGATATTGCATTGCCCGGCAGCTTCCTCAACAGGGGCGCAGGCGCGTACCCGGTTATCATAGATCCGCTGGTATCCGTTACTTCAACAACTACCACCACCGGCTCTACCTACAGTTCAGGCTGGACGGTTGGCTGCATGTATTTCAACTCGGCAACTGTGCCTGCAAAGGTTACGGTTACCGATGTTCAGTTCTCGTTTCAGTATGTTACCAGTGGTGGCGCATTGCTCAATAACGGCGCATTCGATTTTCGTTTAGGCACCTGCCGCAGCCCATCACCCACATCGCTCTACTGGAATTGCAACAGCGCCCTCACCGGCACTTGTACTGGCACTGCGGCATCTGTGTTCTCTTCATTGTCGAGCTGTATGCCTGCTCCTCAATGTACTTCTTACGACATGAACCTGACGATGGACTTTTACCAAAATTATCTGTCCGATCCGCCATGTAGTAATCTATACATCACAGCAGGTACACCACTTACCGTTACTGTATTTGGTAATACTATAGAAACAAGCGCTATCACTGCTAGCGCTATCAATATTTGCCAGGGCCAGTCTACCTTGCTCACGGCCACATCGCAATACGGTGTTGCGCCTTACACTTATAGCTGGTCGCCCGGCTCGCTTACCGGCACATCTGTTACCGAAACGCCTACGGCCACTACTACTTATACGGTCACATCTACGGATGCCTGTGGCGATGTATCTACAGCCACCAAAACCATTAATGTAAATCCATTGTTGCCTATCACGGGCAGCACTACACTATGCGTAGGTGCCAGCGCTACGTTGGCTGATGCCGTTACCGGTGGCGGCACCTGGTCGAGCAACAACACTGCTGTAGCCACCATTGGCGCTACAACGGGTACTGTATCTGCTATCGCTACAGGCACTGCCATTATCACATTTGCCGGCACTACCGGCTGCACTGCTGCCACTACAGTGAGCGTGCTACCCGCAGTAGCGCCCATTACAGGCTCAAGGATATTATGTATAGGCGGCAGCAGCACACTGGCCGATGCTACTACGGGCGGCTCATGGAGCAGCAGCGTTCCGGCCACAGCATCTGTAGGCGCATCTACAGGCGTGGTGAACGGTATTGCCTCCGGCACATCTGTTATCAGTTACGGCATGGCAGGCGTGGGCTGCACAGCAACCACTACGGTAACTGTAAATGCACTCGCGCCAATAACCGGAACAACTATTTTATGTGTTGGTAATGCTACAGCCCTTACTGATCCATCAGCAGGTGCAGGTGGTGTATGGACAAGTAGCAGCCCAGCCATAGCTGCTGCAGGCAGCAGCATCGGTATCATTACCGGAGTATCCGCGGGAGTCGTAAATATTACTTATGCTACTGCCGCAGGCTGCACCGCCACTACTACAGTAACTGTAAACGCACCTACGCCCATTACAGGCAGCCTGGCCGTATGCCAGGGCAGTACCACTACATTAAGCAACAGCACCGCAGGTGGTGTATGGACAAGTGGCAGTTCAGCCATAGCCACTATTAGCGCTTCGTCGGGTTTCTTAACAGGTATTGCCGCAGGCACAGTAGCCATCTCTTACGTGGCCCCTACCGGCTGCACCATGACGACCTCCATGGTCGTGAACCCCATATTTGCGATCACAGGCACCACGAGCCTTTGCGTAGGCGGCACGGCCACCCTCAACGATGCGGCCAGCGGCGGCGGGTGGACAAGCAGCGCTCCCGCTATCGCATCCATAGGCTCTTTCTCCGGGTTGGTAACTGCGGCAGCACCCGGCACGGCTACTATTACTTATACCACCTTTGGCGGTGGCTGCACGGCTACCACCACCGTTAGTGTGAACATACCTTCGCCGATCACAGGTACTGCAACAGTATGCCAGGGCAATGTTACTACACTGAGCAACACCACAGCAGGTGGCACATGGACCACCAGCGATGCCTCTATTGCCACAGTGGGCGGCGGCTCCGGTAGGGTGTCAGGTGTAGCAGGTGGCACTGTTACCATCAGCTATGCTACAGGCGGCGCTTGTGTGGCTACTATGCCCGTTACCGTAAATGCCATCAGCCCTATAGCGGGCGCTACCGCGCTTTGCTCCGGCAACAGCATCACACTTACTGATGCCGCCCCCGGCGGAGCATGGAGCAGTTCTTCATCATCCACAGCCATCATTGGCTCTGATGGTGTGGTAACAGGTATTGCAGCAGGCACAACTACTATTGATTATACAACTACCTCAGGCTGCATGGCAGGCACTGTAGTTACTGTAAATACATCGCCATCGGCAATAGCAGGTAGTTTACTTGTTTGTGGCTCTGCTGCATTCAGCAACACAGTGCCTGGTGGCACATGGGCCAGCAGCAATGCTGCAGTGGCTGTAGCGGGCGCAGGTACAGGTGTTATTACCGCAGTTGCGTCAGGTGTGGTTACTATTTCATACACTATGCCCGGCGGCTGCATGGCTACCATGCCTATTACGGTAAATACTATTGCAGCTATCACAGGTACGCCCACTGCCTGCCAGGGTAGTACATCCGTGCTTGGCTATCCATCATCAGGCGGCACATGGAGCAGCCTCGCTACAGGCATAGCTACAGCAAACAGCACTACAGGCCTGGTAACCGCAGTAGGCGCTGGTGCTACTACCATACAATACACTACCACTTCAGGCTGCGTGGCTACTACGTCATTTACAGTATATCCTTTTGCTCCTGTAACAGGCACGCCTATCTTGTGCCAGGGTAGCGCTACTGCATTGGCAGATGGGGTGAGCAGTGGCACATGGTCCAGCAGTGATATTTCTGTTGCCTCTATAGATGGTACTGGTGTTGTTACAGGTTCATCGCCCGGCACAGCTACCATTACTTATCTCACTACCGCGGGTTGTGCCGCTACTGTTATTGTAACTGTAAACCCTTTGCAACCCATAACCGGTGTAGCAGCTATATGTGCAGGGAGTAACACTACCCTTAGCGATGCCACTACAGGTGGCACATGGAGCAGTGGCGCTATAGCTGTCGCTACGATCAGTACCACCGGTACAATAAGTGGTATTACCGCAGGCAGCAGCCTCATCAGCTACACAACAGTTGAGGGTTGTGTAGCTACAGTTGTGGCTACTGTAAATGCTATGCCATCGGCCATTGCAGGTCCCGGCGCAGTATGCCAAAGCAGCGCCATTACACTCACCAATACATTAAGCGGCGGTGCCTGGAGCAGTAGCGATCCGTCTATTGCTGCCATATCCGGTGCAGGTGTTGCATCGGGCGTAGCGCCGGGTACTGCATCTATCACTTATGCCACAGCGGTAGGTTGTTCGGTAAGTGCTATAGTTACGGTCGATCCTTCAACACCTATTACGGGTACGCCTGCTATTTGCCAGGGCAGCAGCACAACATTAGTTAACAGTACACCGGGCGGTACATGGAGCAGCCTTGCTACAAGTATAGCAGCCGCAGGCAGTGCTTCGGGTATGGTAATTGGTATATCACCCGGTGCAGCAACGATCAGGTATATCACAGATGCCGGTTGTATCTCCGATTTTAGTGAAGTTATCAATCCGCTGCCATCTGCTATTGGCGGCATTGCCAAAGTATGCGTGGGCAATACCACTACACTAAGCAATACACTCGCAGGCGGCGCATGGAGTAGTAACAATGCTGCCGTAGCTACAGTTGTCGCTACATCAGGCACTGTATCGGGTGTTACTGCGGGGACTGATACGATCGTTTATACTTCAGCATATGGCTGCACTGCAAGTATTGTGGTTACAGTCAGCCCATTACCGCTTGCCATTACCGGTACTACCTATGTATGCGCAGGCAACACTACTGCACTTAGTGATGCCACTACAGGTGGTGCCTGGAGCAGCAGCGACCCTGCTACTGCATCCATAGGCGCTGCCACGGGCATTGTAAATGGCCTGCTCGCGGGTACAGTTACAGCTTCTTACATCACTACCGATGGCTGTGTAGCGAACACCGTGGTTACTGTTGATCCTGTGCCTGCTGCCATCGGCGGCACTATTGTTCTTTGCCAGGGTGCAACAAGCACACTCACTAATACACTAACCGGTGGCACATGGAGTAGCAATAGCACAGGAATCGCAACGATTGATGCAAGCGCAGGTACACTCGCAGGTGTGGCAGCAGGCAATGCCATTGTTAGTTACGCTACACCTGCCGGTTGTTATGCGACTACGGGCGTTACCGTAAATCCTACACCTGTTATCAGTACCTACCCTGCGGCCAACCCTACTACCTGCATCACCAATGATGGTACAATAACGTTGGGTGTGCTTACCGCGGGTGATAGCTATACTGTAAATTATACATTCGGCAGCGGGGCCGTGATCACAACGCTTGTAGCAAATACCGCAGGACAAGTAACGATCAGTGGCCTTGCAGTGGGCAACTATACCAGCATCAGCATCACTACTACTTTGGGTTGCACTTCCAATGTTGTCGCAGGCCCCGTTACACTCGTATTACCTGCGCCGCCACCTGCGCCTGTTGCTACCAATAACACCCCCATCTGCAATGGTAGTACTGTTAACTTGACAGCCACAGATGCCACAGCAGGCGTTACTTATTTGTGGATAGGCCCGGCAGGGTTTATTTCTGCCCTGCAGAACCCTGCTATCGCTACATCAACAATGACAGCAGCTGGCGTTTATTCGGTTACTGCTACCAGCCTGGGCTGTGTATCTGCGGTGGCCACTACTACAGTTGTTATTCACCCTATACCGCAAATAGCTACTATTTCTTTCACCAACCCTACCACTTGCCAGGGTACAGATGGCACTATCACACTTACGGGCCTGCTGCCGGGGGTGTCTTATACAATAGATTATACCTTCAACGCTACAGCTGTTTCCGCTATTGTGGTGGCTGATGCTTCAGGCAATGTGGTGATCACTGGTATAGCCGCTGGCGACTATGGTAATTTCAGTGCCAGTTCATTCACTTGCCTGTCTAATACTGTAGGGCCTGTTTCACTAACCGATCCCGCAGCGCCTGCCGTGCCTGTGCTGAATAGTAACAGCCCGCTCTGCTTTGGCAAAACATTGAAGCTGAATGCAACAGATGCAACCAACGGGATATTGTATGAATGGACGGGCCCTAACGGCTTTAACTCAAACCAGCCCGACCCGACTATTGAAAATACCACATTCGCCGATTCAGGCGTGTATACGCTTACGGTAAGGCACCTCAATTGCCCGGCCACAGCATCTGAAGATGTTGTGATCTATCCGCCGGTAGTATTGAAGAATGTAACTGCTGATGTGAAGATACCAGTGGGCGGTAGCATACAGTTGAATGCTGATAGCGCGGAATTTTATTTGTGGTCGCCCGATGATGGCACATTGAACAATGACCATATCAATAATCCTATAGCCACTCCTGCGCAAACAGAAACATATATAGTACGCGGCACCAACCAATGGGGTTGTGCAGATTCTGCGGCTGTGGTGATAACTGTAGATGACAACATTACAGAGATAGTACCGAGCGCCTTTACGCCCGATAACGATGGGCTTAACGATGTCTTCAGGATAGGGAATGTGAAGTACGACAAGCTGGTGGAGTTTAATGTGTACAACCGTTGGGGTCAGCTTATCTACCACAATACTTCCGATGTTACTAAAGGCTGGGATGGTACCTTCAATGGTGTGCCACAGGATATGGGTGTGTATTCCTACGGGATCATTCTTTCCGAGCCATCGGGCAAAAACAAGATCATTAAGGGAACTGTGACACTGATACGATAGTAGGTGCAATTCCTAAATTAAGAAAGCCCCATCTCGGGGCTTTCTTAATTTATAGCTCGGTTTGTTGTTATCCTTTTATCGCCGCAATGCCCGGCAGTTCTTTACCCTCAAAGTACTCCAACATAGCGCCGCCACCTGTAGATACATAGCTTACTTTATCAGCAAGATGGAATTTATTTACAGCGGCCACACTATCGCCACCACCTACCAGCGAGTAAGCACCATTCTTAGTAGCCTCTGCAACTGCCAGCGCTATCGCCTTTGTGCCATGCTGAAATTTATCCATTTCAAACACGCCCATTGGGCCATTCCATAGAATTGTCTTAGAGCAGCTGATCACTTTTTTGAATTGCTCTATAGCCATATTGCTGATGTCTAAGCCCATCCAGCCCACAGGTATCTCGTTGCTCAGCGCTGATGATGTGTTGGCATCGGCAGCAAATTTATCAGCAATAATGCTGTCTGCGGGCAGATGTATGTACACGCCTTTTTCAGCAGCTTTCTTCATCAGGTCCAGCGCCATGTCCATGCGGTCGTCTTCACACAGCGAGTTGCCTATCTGGCCGCCCTCTGCCTTGAAGAAGGTATAGGCCATGCCACCGCCTATGATGATGTCGGTAGCCCTGTCCAGCAGGTTTTCAATGATCATTATTTTATCAGACACCTTAGCGCCGCCTATGATGGCAGTAAAAGGTTTCTGGCTGCTGTGCATTACTTTCTCGGCTGCTAAAAC
>CAIVKT010000249.1 GCA_903906615.1 uncultured Bacteroidota bacterium
ATATAATCATTGACACCCGGCTGCTGTAGTGCCGACTGTGCATCCATATACTTTTTGATAGACTGGACCGTCCTGATAATGCCCCAGGGAAAGCCCCACCAACCCAGGAGCAGGCTAACACCGAGGTTAGAATTGCTCTCTGCTTTTACACACTCCCCGCATCCTACAATTAGTCTTGTAGTGTGCTGTGTAACAACGACAAAGCTCATGGTACGGCTGAGGACCACTGCCGTTAAGGGCATTCCTGTTTTCTTACAATTGGGGCATGGCAATGCTTCCAACACTATAGCCAGCTCATCGAGCTCTTCAATGGTGTAGGTTTTATTTTGGGCTGCCACTATATCTGCCAGTTCCGGGTTCAGTTTGCGGGCCGCGATCTCCTCTTTGATCACTTGCATAGCTTCCGGCGTTATACCACCCGCGTCCTGCGACACAATACGTATCAGTTCCGCATCCGACAGCTTACCATAAAACTCCTTTACAAAACCGGCATCCACACCCTTGCCCATACTAAAAACTTTAAACGTAAATATAATATTTCACTACACTTTTTATATCGCGAAGGACAGGCAACACACTCCCCTCCTTATTTTCAAGGAGGGGGCGATAAATGCTTCAACGTTTCACCGGCCGTAGCTTTATCGGAGGTGGGCATTTATAAGCAGTGGTGGTTGCACTCGCGCCAATCAGGAAACACACTCCCCTCCTTTTTTCAAGGAGGGGACGCGATAAATGCTTCCAAGCATTTATAAGCGGGGGTGGTTACACTCGCGCCAATCAGGTAACACTTCCCTTTAGGGCCAGGCTTACCCTATTAACGCCAAAAACTCCTGCTCCGTAAGTATGGTCACACTTCCCAGTTTCTTAGCCTTCTCCAGCTTAGAGCCTGCATCTTCACCCACCACCAGGTAATTCAGTTTGCTACTCACACCACCGAGTATGGCGCCGCCCTTAGCCTCTACCATAGTTTCGGCATCACTGCGCTTAAATTGGCTCAGAGTCCCTGTAAATAAAAAAGTCTTGCCTGCCAGCTCACCATCAGGCTGCGCACCCTTGCTGTCATTGGCCAGGTTTACGCCTGCTGCATCCAGCTTTTCTATCATCAACTTGTTAGCCTCCAGCTTAAAGAAATCTACTACCGATGTGGCTACCTTAGGCCCTATATCAAGTAGCTGCGACAAGCGTTCCACATCCCAATCATAAAACTCCCTGATATTGGCTACTGCCGATGCCAGCGTCTTGGCTGTAGTCTCACCAACATGCCTTATCCCCAGCCCGAAAATAAGTCTATATAACGGTTGCCCCTTCGATTGCTCTATAGCCTGCTTTAGATTAGTTACCGACTTCTCGCCAAATCCCTCCATGCCCTGCACCTTGCTCCAGTCTATGTGGTATATGCCCGGTATATCGGGCAGCAGGCCCAGCTCATAAAACTTCTGCACATTCGCATTGCCCAGGCTGCGTATGTCCATGGCATCCTTGCTGGCAAAGTGTATCATACGCTCCACCACCTGCACCGGGCAGGTCACATTGATGCAGCGCCACGCCGCTTCATCAGGTTGCTTTTCCAGTTCGCTGTTACATGCGGGGCAGTTGGTCGGGAATTTTATTTCTGTTTCATCGCCCGTACGCAATTCCGTAAGCGGCTTCACAATGTAAGGTATCACATCACCAGCACGCTCCACGAGCACCGTATCGCCTATGCGCAGGTCTTTTTCCCTGATCACATCTTCATTGAACAGGGATACAGACTTCACCGTAACACCACCGATGTGCACGGGTTCTATCTTGGCTACAGGTGTTATAGCCCCCACCCTGCCCACCTGAAACTCCACATCTATCAACTTACTGGTAGCCTGCCTCGCCTTAAATTTATACGCCACAGCCCAGCGGGGATGATGAGAGGTCATACCCATCTTATCCTGCATTGCAAAGTCATTCACCTTGATCACCAGCCCATCCACCTCAAACGCAAGGCTGTCCCGCTGCCCTTCAAACTCATGGCAATACGCTATTACCTGGTCTATATGCTTGAACACCTTCATCTCCTTCGCCGGTGTGGGAAAGCCTAGGCTGTACAACCATTTTAATGAGTCATAGTGTGTACCCAATTCCTTTGGCTTTTCTTCGGTAAGCGTATAGTCACTAATGTGATACAATATCGCGTTCAGCCCACGCTTCCTCACCTCTGCCGGGTCCAGCATTCTCAAAGTCCCAGATGCGGCATTGCGTGGATTA
>CAIVKT010000250.1 GCA_903906615.1 uncultured Bacteroidota bacterium
ATACAATGGAGAAATGATAAGCAACCCTACTCCCCCGATTACATCAGCCGTATACTCAAAGAAAAAAAAGCGATCCATATATTGATGCACGCTTCTGAAGCAGGACCGCTTAATAAATATTTAGACCCATCCCGCATCACAGATGCGTTAAATAGCCTCCGGGTCACCACCGGTATGGCAGATGGAAAAGACATTGCCGCTATCCGTATTGCACAAGGTATAATAGCCGCTTCTTTTCTGGATTGGCTACAGCAAAACGGTTATTTGTTTAAATAAAATATTATTATTCCATTAATGCAATGGTGCGATTAACTATTAAAGAAAAATAAATTTTTAATTATAGTGATTCAATATTACATTTGTTACTGAAATGCAATTACTACCGGATTTGCGTTGCCAATTATGGAAGCCTTTTTTATACTTAACAGGCTTCTTTTAGTAACGGGAAAATGGTAAATTTGCACGACTAAAGTAAGGAAACTATACTTTAACGCTAAAGCCTCACAATGAAACAAGATAATAGTAAGACCATGGAGCAAACTGTAACAGCTACTGATAAAAAAGTTTGGAATGAGCCTCAGATCATATTATTGTCTGTAAAAGACGCAACACTTGGCGCGGGTAGCCCCGGCTCTGATGGTGGCAGCCTTAGCTAATAGCCGGTTGATTACTGCTTTTATTCCTTTAGCTGATCACGCTAAGCATACCCTGCTCATTTATTTTTTGTAAGTAGCCCAGCACCTGCTTTTCGCATACTTCCCTGGGTACCTCATATAGTTCTGTCAGCCTGTACACAAGTTCATTTACTGCTATCGGTTGCTCCAGCAGTCCCCATATCACACTGCCCACACTGTTCATCCCTACATAGGTCCCGCTCTCTATGCCCATCATCACCAGTTCATCCCCCACTGCGCTGGCCAGGTAGCTTTTATCATTTCTCACCACTACCGAGTCTAAAAGTATCTCTTGTTTAGCCATAATATACATCTTCACTTGTACTGCAAATTAGTGTCTTTATATCAAACAATTCGCACGGAATTATGTGCATTGGAACGATCACTAAGCAAATTATATGACCACACTAACACACTAACATAGCCCACGGTTTTAACCGTGGGTAGAAAAACAACGTGATCGAAACGGTTTTAACCGTTTACCCCGCATCGTTGCAAATGGCCATGATCAATATAACAAACCACAAGAAATTTCTTAAAGGAAAAGATTCACTACATAGAACACACCCGCAGCCAGCATACCGCTCACCGGTATCGTCAGTATCCACGCCCACAACAGGTTAATGGTAACACCCCAGCGCACTGCCGACAGGCGTTTAGTCGCACCCACGCCTATTATAGAGCCGGTAATGGTGTGCGTGGTACTCACAGGTATCTTCAGGTTTTCGGTGAGGAATAAAGTGATCGCACCTGCCGTTTCCGCGGCCACACCTTCAAACGGTGTCACTTTGGTGATGCGTGTTCCCATCGTCTTAATGATCTTCCATCCGCCGCTCATAGTGCCTACCGCTATTGCCGAATAGCAAGCCAGTGGCACCCACACAGGCATCTCGGAGAAAGAATGTATCTGGTGGCCGGCTATCAGTGCAACAGTGATAATACCCATCACCTTCTGCGCGTCATTGCCGCCATGCCCTATACTGAAAGCCGCCGATGATACCAGTTGAAAACGTTTCAGGTACAGCGTAGACCGCGCAGTATTCAGCGACCCCAGGAACATCGTGAACACACTCATCGCCGTAAGGATAAACCCGAGCAACAGCCACTTGAAGTTGCGCGTATCCATCAGCACATTCAGGTAGTAATTGTCCATATGTCCTTTCAGGTTCTTAGGGTCTTTTTCCAGTGTGAAGTAAAGGGCGGTGATCACTGCTATGATCACTATCGAAGACACCACCTTTGGCCAGTGGCTCTTCCGGAAAGAATAGATGAACCACAGCGAAATGATAAACGCCATCACCATCCCCATCAGTGGTGCCAATACTATAAAGCTTACCGTTTTTATGATCGGCTCCGGGTTCACTGCATGAAACCCGGCATGAGCTATAGCCGCACCGGCAAACCCGCCTATGAGTGTATGCGACGAGCTGGATGGTATCCCGAACCACCACGTCAGCAGGTTCCACGATATGGCCGCTATCAGGCCCGATAAGATCACAGGCAGTGTAATAAAATCTTCTCTTACCGTCTTGGCAATAGTGTTGGCAACACCATGGTCTTTAAAAATAAAGAACGCCACAAAATTGAACACCGCAGCCCACACCACGGCCTGGAAGGGCGTAAGCACCTTGGTAGACACAATGGTGGCTATCGAATTAGCCGCGTCGTGAAACCCGTTAATAAAATCGAAGGCTATGGCAAGTACCAGTATTACGATCAGCAAAGCTGTCATGCGCTTAGGAGTATTTAATGATGATCGATTCTACAACATTGGCTGCATCCTCGCATTTATCAGTCACTGTTTCCAGCATCTGGTAAATGTCTTTTTGCTTGATCAGCTCTACCGCATCTATCTTCGATGAGAACAGTTTCAGCAGTGTGCTGTCCAGCAGGTCATCTGCGTCATTTTCCAGGCTGTTCACTATTACGCAGGCAGCGGTTATCGAGCGCAGGTCTTTCATATCCCGCAGCCCGTGCACACCCGTGTATATTGCAGCTATAGATTTGGAAATGATCTCCGCAAATGCCGGCAGGGTATTGTATTGGTCATCTATCTGGTAGTTCACCACGCGCTTGGCCGCGCCCCATATATAATCGGCTATGTCATCGAGCGATGTGGCCAGGTAGTGTATGTCTTCCCGGTCAAATGGCGTAATGAAGTTGCGCCCCAGCTCTATGAATATCTGGTGCGTTGTCTCATCATTCTTATGCTCCAGGTCTTCAAGGGTGCGCAACTGCGCGTCCCGTACTGTCAGGTCCTGCTCCTGCATCGCCTTTTTAAAGGTGTTGCCCATCTGCACCAGGGTGTTGGCTACTTCCTCAAAAAGCCCGTAAAATATCCTGTCTTTTGGCAGGAAGAATTTCAATACGCTATCAAATGACATAACAATTTCTTAATGTAAAATTAACGTAGCAAATCTACTGCTAATGCCCGTCATAAGAAATGATAATGCAGACTTAATAATTTCTTAACATTGAGAATTGATGGATAGGTACGAGATGCCAAAGTCAAATTTTGTCTCACGTTGAGAATTCCCCCTTGCGGGTGGGCCTTGTGTCCCGATAGCTATCGGTAGCGAAGGGGGGGCTGCCGGGCAATGTCATTGGCTTAAGGAAACGGGTGAGCCCCGAAGGGGTGGCATTATTATAGAACACACATTGAACAATATGGACAAGCCCAGAAGGGGTGACATTATTTCGAAAAAAAATCCTTAAGTCATTGACATTGGGGGCCAGGGGGATGTTTATGTAAGACTAATTATCAGGACAATGAAAAAGGCAACTCCCGCAGGAATTGCCTTTTACTAAAATGACATACAGAAGATATTACCTGATCAGTGTTATATTCCCTGTTCTGATGTACAGTTCGCCTGTTACGGATACTGCTTCCAGTTCATATACATACACACCAAATGGCTGCGGCACGCCTTTATACTTGCCATCCCACCCTTCATTGATGTTCTTGGTGTCAAACACCTCTACACCCCAGCGGTCATAGATACGGAAGTAATTAAGCGTTACTGCGCCTCTTGGTATCAGCTTGAAGGTACTGTTCGGCCCGTTGCCCGGCGCGAACGCATTGGGTATGCCCAGCAATGTGTATGGGTCTACATGTATGATGATCGAATCATCAATTGCACAACCCGCTTCAGTAGTGGCATGTACCTGGTAAGTAGTATGCGTTGTGGGGTTGGCTGTCGGGTTAGAAAGATGCACATCGTTCAGCCCCAATGGCGGAAACCACGTAAAGTTCACACAATTTGTTTGCGTAGGGATCTCGTAGCTGTCTCCCGGATAGATGATCGCAGAGTCAGGCATATAGATCACCGCCGCAGGATGCACGTTTATACGTACGGTCAGTGTGTCCTTACAGCCATACTGGCTTGTAGCGATCAGCGTATAATCCTGCGATGTGATCGGGTGTACCCATGGCGACACCGCAGTAGAATCGCTCAGGTACACACTTGGAGTCCAGTTGTTGGTTATCGTACCCGAATTGCCCGGCAACGTATCATACACCAGCAGTTGCACCGAGTCTCCGGGGCAAAGATCATACTGGGTGCCTGCAAGGCTGTCGTAGTAACCGGGGTGCGTGTATATCTCTATAGAGTCGGCATATTTACAGCCTGCCGGCGTATTCACGGTCACCACCATCTTGGTCGTATCCTTACCGGTCAGCACTACTGTTTGCACTGTAGAATCATCGAGCATAAAGCCCGGCGACCAACTATATGTATAGCCTGTATACCAGTTAGGCAGCACATTTGCCGTCAGGTGCATGGTATCGCCCATACATATATCTATATTGGCATTGTTCGCCCCTATAGAAACTTTCGTAGGCGTAGGCTCCACATCTATATGGAAGGAGTCCACAATATCTGCGCAGCCGGGATACGATACTGTTAATGTATATGTAGCCGAGGTATCCGCATAGATTACCGGGTCGTAGGTATTAGATAGGGATATACCTGCCGATGGGGTCCATTGGTAGTTGGCCACAAAATTATTTGTCACAAAGCCCACTGTGGATATGGCTGTTGCAGGGTCAGCCTTGCATATCTGCACATTCGGCATTGTAAAGGTCAGCGTGTCATACACGATGGTTACATTGGTGGTATCGTAGCGCACACAGCCTGTATCGCTCACCCTCACCCAGTACTGGCCGGAGGTCGTCACAATCAGTGAATCTTTGTTAGTGCCGTCTATCCACCTGTAAGTATAGGCCGGGTCATAGTATTCTACCAGCGTATACGGATTGCCTAAGCAATTAGATATAAAGGACGGCAGCGCCAATACAGGCACGGCATAGAAATTTATTTTTACAGTATCCCTGCCCACGCACGTAGTGCTGTCGGGCAGCCCGGTGATCACATTCGTGAAGTAATATTCACTATCCACGGTCACATAATAGGTACCATTAGTGGCCACCTTTATACTATGCGCTGTATCGCCTGTACTCCAGAGGAAAACACCATGTGGAAAGTTATTGAACAGCGTCACCGTATCGCCCAGGCACAACTTCTGGTCAGGCCCAAGGTTCACAGGTATCGGCGATTTTGTTACCACTATAGTATCCTTAGATGTGCATCCATACGGTTTTGAAATGACTAATGAATAAACATTGCTACCCGAATTCGGATATACCTCCAATACAGTATCAGATGTGTTCAATACCGTATAACCTCCGGCAGGCGGCAGACTCTCCCACGTATAGTCAGAGCCTATAGTTTGTGGGTTGGGTGCCAGTGTCATGATATCAGAGCATATGGTCGTATCATTGCCCAGCGAGAAGGCCTGCGCATCAGGGTTAAAGTTCAGTAACGATAAGCGTTCAGCATTACTTAACTGCCGGTCTATAACAGTTATATCATCTACTGCGCCTGTGAAGCCTGAAGGGCCATATGCACCGGCAGAGGTATTGTACCCTACACTGAACAAACTACCCGCAGACATAGGGTTGTAGCCACTGATAAAAAAGCCTACTGTGGCATTCGTACCGTTATCTGCACCAACATAGAAACGGAAACTACCCCCATTTTTTACCAGCATGAGATTCAACCATCCGTCAGGAGAGCCAACCATACCTACTAAAGTGGCAACCGGCGTACTCAAAAACTCTCCATCCCCGCCTATCAATACACCAATATTATTTCCGGGTGTGCCAAAAGTTCCGCCATCAATTACAAATCCAAAGCCGTCCGTATTAGGGTTACCATTATAAGCAATGATCGCTGATTGCGGCGTACCTGAAGGTTTGACCCATACTGAATAAGTAAAATCCCCCGTCACGCCGCTTATAGGCAGGTAGCTGCTATAATACATAGCGCTGTTGCCGCCAAACATATACGCATTGTTCACAGCGCCAAACCGGTCTGTTGTGCGCACGGCAGGCACAGTAGGTATGCTCAGGCTGCCATGGTTCAGCAGTGTATACGGGCCGCCTACCGGCAGGCTGTAATCAGCGGTATCGCCACCGCAAAACGGCCACCAGGCTTCCAGGTTGGCAGTTGCGGGCATGGGGTTCACTTCTATACGGTAGGTCACATCGCAGCCCGTGCTGGGCAGGGTGTATACAATATCTACCAGCCCAGCGGCTACGCCTGTTACCACGCCTGCTGCTGTCACCGTTGCCAGTGTCGCATTCGCGCTGCTCCATACCCCGCCGCCTGTGGCATCGCCCAGTGTTATGGTAGAGCCGGAGTATACAAAAGTAGGCCCCGATATAACCGCAGGTGCAGCGTTCACATTTACGGCAGCAGTGGTCAGGCACCCGCCCGGCGCTATATAATCCAGTGTTGTTGTCCCGCTGCTCACACCTGTTACTACGCCCACAAAATTCACTGTCGCTACAGCAGGGTTGGTAGTCACCCACGATCCTCCAGATGGCGTACCTAGAGCCGTTGCCGATGCGCCCACACAGGCATTTACAGGGTTAGGCGATATGGAAGGCACGGGCCTTACTGTTATCAGTTCGGTGGCTACACAGCCCGGCCCGTCGTTATAAGTTATTGTTGTATTGCCCGCGCTCACTGGCGTTACTGTGCCTGTGCCTGCATCTATAGTTGCTATACTTGGGCTGCTGCTGCTCCAGGTGCCACCGGCGGTGGCATCCACCAGTGTGATGCTGCCGGCGCCGAGGCAGGCCACATTGGGGCCTGATATAGCAACCGAATTAACCACTATGGGCGTAGTGGTATAGCAGCCGGTGTTCACCACAGTATAAGTAATATTGGTAGTACCCGCAGCCACACCATGTACTATGCCCGATGAGGTGCCTACCTTGGCTACGCCCAGCGCGCTGCTCGTCCACCTGCCGCCGCCTGTAGGGTCGTTCACTGTCGTATTAGAGCCTACACATATTGTGCTGGCTGTAGTGGTTATAGCGCCGGGGCTGGCGTTTACGGTAAAGGTAGCCACCGCGTATATAGGGTATATGTTGTACGATATGGTGACCACGCCCGAAGATATACCCGTAACGATACCCGTAGAGGAGCCTATGGTAGCTATAGACGGCGCACTGCTCGACCAGTAGCCCAGCGGCGCATCGGCATCATTAAGCGTATAAGATGTACCAATGCACAAGGAGCCATGCGGCCCGCCGCCCGTAATAGGCATTACCTGCGCAAACAAACCATGCGCGCACAGCACCAATATCAAAAGGAGTAATAGTCTTTTCATAATACCTTTGTCAAGAAATATAAGAATAGTATACAAATATATAAAAACTAAGCAAAAGAAGTACTTAGTTCACTTTTTTCTTTACCCACAGCCCATTTTTCGCCCTCATGCTACACATTTCCACCAAAAATCACATGCCGAAAAACCCTTCTTTAACCAATAGCAATTCATATTCCATATCATTTCATTATCAAGACGGTATTTTTGACTCAAAGGATAGAAAAAAACATCCGGCTATAAGTCACTGACGCTTTGCGCACTTCGCGATTCCTTTGCCCCTTTGCGTAAACACAGATAAACTGATATAGACTAATAACTGAACGGCGCTGCCGCAGTCGCTTTAAATTCATTCCACAATTCAGCCACCACCTCCGCTGCAGGCTTTATTTCTCTGATGATGCTGCTCACCTGCCCTATCTCCAGTTCGCCCTCGTCCATTATCCCTTCAAACATACCCTTCTTGGCCCGTGCCCTGCCAAGCAGCGCTTCCAGTTCTTCTTTGGATGAGCCTGAGTCTTCAGCTGCCTGCACCTCGCTATAAAATTTATTTTTAATGAGCCGCACCGGTGTCAGCTTTTTCAAAGCTACTATGGTATCACCCTCATTAGCATTAATGATGGCTTCTTTAAAGTTTTCGTGGCTCGATGCCTCCGGTGTGCATACAAATCTACTGCCCACCTGCACACCCTCTGCACCCAGCGCCATGGCCGCATACATGCCCCTGCCCGTGCCTATCCCACCTGCAGCTATCAGTGGTATGCTGATGGCAGCCCTGGCCGCAGGCACTAAGCACAGCGTAGTAGTTTCCTCCCGGCCGTTATGCCCGCCTGCTTCAAAGCCCTCGGCTACTACAGCATCTACACCCGCATCCTCGCACTTGCGGGCAAACTTCGCGCTCGATACCACATGCACCACTGTTATACCTTCGGCCTTCAGCTTTGCCGTCCATATTTTGGGGTTGCCTGCCGATGTAAAGACGATCGGCACTTTTTCTTTAATTATGTGCGCCACATGTTGCTCTATATCCGGGTACAGCAGCGGCAGGTTCACCGCAAAAGGCTTGTCTGTAGCGGCTTTGCACTTGCGTATATGCTCCAGCAGCACATCAGGATACATGCTGCCTGCGCCTATAATACCCAGCCCACCGGCATTGCTCACCGCCGCCGCCAGCCGCCAGCCCGATGCCCAGATCATACCCGCCTGCACTATAGGATATTGTATACCAAATAACCTCGTAACCCGGTTATCAAAACCATCTTCTGTAAACTTTCCTTCAAAAAGCATGTGAATATAATTATATGATCACCCTATACCTGTAGCCGTACAGAAGGGAGCAATAAAATGAAAATGATACAGGAACTTATTTCGCCAGCACCGCCCCTGCATTGCCCAACGCACCTGATAAAAGTAAATTATCAATAACTATTTGAGGGGTGCCTTCAGGCAAAACCTGTTCAATATCCTGCACGGTATAATGCTTTTTCTTACGCTGGTGCAGGCTGGATACGATCATCTTCGAAAACGTGTCAAATAGGACCGTATCAAATGACGTATCGTGCATCAGGTCAATGTCTGCATGATCGCATAGATAAATGCTATTGTTACTCACCTCCCACGTTTTCAGTACAGGCAGCCCTTTTATATATGCAGGAATAGAAGGTGTGCATTCAAACAGGCAGATCGTTTTGTACCCTTCCGGTATGGTAGTGTACGATCTGCCAAATTCATCATATACTTTCTGAAGCTTTATCTTAAAATCATGGTTCCAACTCTGGTCCGATTCTTTGATCAGGATATCAAACGAATCACCCACCTTGTACTCACTGAATGAATAGCCGGCAAATAACCAGATCGCATTTTCTTTGGCCGCATTATCCTGCTGTAGCTTTTTAACTACCACAGAAGAAGCCTTGCCCAGGATATGTAACTTGCCCTGTTGATTGTCCATAGCATCACAAATTTAAGTGTTTTTAAGTAAAGGTTTTGCCATAATGTAAAATTGCGCTATGATCTCATCGCTTATAGGGAATACATCCTTCAAAGCCATATCCAGCAAGGTTTTATCTACCAGTAGCGGAGGTTTCAGGCCAAGTTGCAGAAAAATATTTATGGCCTCATCGGTTGTAATATAACCATCGCACAATTCGATAAATGCTTTTGGTGCAATGATATACCCTGTTTCCTCTTCTACTTTTGCCAGAACATTTTTATCGGTTTTGATACCTTTCAATTTATCAATACCTGCAACATATATAACGGCAGGAACTCCTTTATCATGGCAGCAAATGGCAAACAGGAATGCTTTTACAGGATTGGTTGTGGTAGGCGTACGGGGCATTTGCCTGCTGGCCGAATTGCCCGGCCAGCCAATAGTGCTTCCCCTGAATACATATTTAGCGCGTGCTGCTTTTGCCATCCAATACCTTCCAGGGTACGAATATAATATCCTTTTGCCCAAAAAGTAAATGGATTGAGAATCAATAAAGCATCAAAGCACTGAGAGCCGGGGAACGCGCCCTACATACTACAAAACAAGTTTATCATTAGCGATGAAATAATCGCACATATCGGCCGCTCATCCCGGCCCCATACCATTCCTGAATGCTATCCCAAAGCTAATAGCAGCCAGCGACAACGATAACATCAATGCCAGTAATAGCCCAAGCAATACCTTCACCACTTTCTTTTGGCTGCTCAACTTCCACATCAAAGGCACCGTAATGAAAGGAGTTACCGGTATGCAATACAACAACACCTCACCAATAGCATCAACAATATCGCCATTCACTATTTGCCATTAAACGTAACTTTGGACTTACTTCATTCCATTGAGTCCCGTCCGAACGGATCGTTCATCTGGGTGGACATTGAGCCATTCAATCACATTCCTCCACATTAGATCACATTCCCCACATTGTCGAATTGTCGAATTGTCAAATTACTTACTCTCCATCCGCACCACAGGCACTATCATCTCTTCCAATGATACCCCTCCATGCTGAAACGTATTCTTATAGTAGTTCACGAAGTGATTGTAGTTGTTAGGGTAGCAAAGGAAAACATCTCCCTTACCAAAGATGAAGGTAGAGCTTACATTAGGCCGTGGCAGCCCTGCCAATTTAGGATCGCGGAAAGCCAGCACATCCTTCTCTTCATACTGCAGGTTGCGGCCATGCTTGTAGCGCAGATTGGCTGTGGTGGCGCGGTCGCCTACGCACTTACTGGGTGTCTTCACCCGCACGCTGCCGTGGTCTGTGGTGATCATCACCTGTATGCCCTTGTCTGCTATTTTGCGCAGCGCCCTGTGCAGCGGCGAGTGCTCGAACCAGCTTACCGCCAGCGACCGGTAAGATATTTCATCACCCGCCAGTTCCTTCAGCACTTCCATTTCTGTGCGCGCGTGAGACAGCATATCCACAAAATTATACACGATCACCGTCAGGTCATTGGTCAGGCAATTGTGTATATTCTCCTCCATTATTTTCGCATCATCATTGTTCGTGATCTTGATGTATTGCCACTTCAGCTTGTCCATTTTCAGGTGCTTCAGCTGGTTGGCCAAAAAATGCTCCTCATACAGGTTCTTGCCGCCCTCTTCATCATCATTCTTCCACTCCAGCGGAAAATTCTGTGCAATATCAATTGGCAGCATACCCGCAAATATCGCGTTGCGGCAATACTGCGTAGCAGTAGGTAGTATGCTGTAATAGAGCTCGTCTTCCAGTATACGGAAGGACTCTGTAATGATGGGCTGAAAAGCCTTCCAGTGATCCAGGCGCAGATTGTCTATCACCACCAATATGGTTGGCTTGCCCTGCATCAGGTAAGGCGCTATCTTTTGCTCAAAAACCCTGTGCGACAGCAACGGCCCGCTCTTGCCATCCTTTATCCAGTTGGCGTAGTTCTTGGTGATGTATTTAAAGAATTCCGTGTTGGCCTCGGCCTTCTGCGATTGCAGCACCTCCATCATTTCCTCGCTGTCGCTCTTACCCATTTCCAGCTCCCAGTACACCAGCTTTTTATACAGCTCCTTCCATTCTTCATGGTTCGGGTTGTTGCTCAGCGCCATGAACAGGTTCCTGAAATCCTGCTGGTACGCGATCGTTGTTTTTTCAGACACCAGCCGCTTGCCATCCATTATCTTCTTCAGCGACAGCAGCACCTGGTTGGGGTTCACCGGCTTTATCAGGTAGTCGGTAATTTGCGCGCCCAGCGCGTCTTCCATAATATTTTCCGCCTCATTCTTAGTGATCATCACCACAGGTTGCAGCGGCAGCATCTCTTTTATTTTGGCCAGCGTTTCCAGCCCGGTAAGGCCGGGCATACTCTCATCCAGCAGCACCACGTCCATCTGCTTTTCCTTCAGCAGTTCCAGCGCGTCATAGCCATTGCTCAGCGGCGTTACGGTATAGCCCTTGTTCTTCAAAAAAAGTATCTGCGACTTCAATGAATCTATTTCATCGTCTACCCATAAAATTTCGCCCTGTGTACTCATGTATAGTTGTTTGGTTTTTGACTGGTTAAATGTATCGCAAATAATACTTCTTATTGATAATTGACTTTCAGTTTAACGCAATTTTGTAAACTTCAGCATACGTACCTTAAAAACAGTACCACCAACGCCACATTTGGAATAACGTCTGCCAGCCATTACTATTGCATCCGTAAAGTTAAAAAGATATGAACACCCGCATCACCATACGAAAAGCCACCGCCGCCGATTGCCCCCGAATGATGGAGCTTGTAACAGAACTGGCTATATACGAGCGCGCCCCGCAGGAGGTCACCGTAACCATAGAGCATTTTAT
This sequence comes from uncultured Bacteroidota bacterium, assembly GCA_903906615.1. Lineage (GTDB taxonomy): Bacteria > Bacteroidota > Bacteroidia > Chitinophagales > Chitinophagaceae > Nemorincola. Next base: position 12,161 of record CAIVKT010000250.1, read on the forward strand.
AGAAAGCGGCTTTGGGGCAAATCCCGTATGGTGGGCATTTGTGGCCGAGGAGGGGGGCATCATCAAAGGCTTTGCGCTCTATTACATCCGCTATTCCACATGGAAGGGCCAGCGCATGTACCTCGAAGATATTCTGGTCACAGAGGACGCACGTGGCGCGGGTATAGGCGGCATGCTCATGGATGCACTTATAGAAGAAGCCCGGCAAAAAAAACTGGCAGGCATCACCTGGCAGGTGCTCAACTGGAACGAGCCTGCCCTCAATTTTTACAGGAAATACAATGCATCCTTCGATGAAGAATGGACCAATGCCATGATCAATTTCTAAGAAAAAGGCAGCAATGATCACTCGCAAACTTCCTACTAACGACTATCTACTAACGACTATTTACTAACGACTATTTACTAACGACTAATGAACTCTTAAATCATCATCAAAGTCGTTGGCATGGGGGCATTTGTAGGTAGTAAAGTTGAACGATATGCTCACTACAGCCAGCGCGTACTGGTCATAGCTGCTGGTATTGCCGCGCTGCTTGCCCGGCCTGCCCAGCGCTGTAGCGCTATTACCATTCTCTGTCGATCTGTCTTGCAATGCAGCAGCCACAGAACCCGGCTTAAAGCTGTTGATACCCACATAGGTGCTGCTCACATCATCCAGGTAGTCTGTTGCAGTCAGGCGGTCTACTACTTCGAACGATAGGTTCACCCCGCCCTTCAGCCACCATTTCATCCCCACCCCTATCGGGAAGCAGGCGCTTACATCGCTGTATTTACGCCCACCTTGCCCTGCGTTCTGCCCCTCTGTACCCAATGGCCTTAAATAATAGGTATGCCCCTGGTAGGTAGTATACGGATTGTAGTAAAATGCCCCTATGCCCCCGGTAAGGTAGGGCGTAAACCTATGAAGCTTATCGCCTGATATAAAAGCAAAGAAATTAAATTCAGCCTGCAAGGCCACTTCGGCTATATCACTCTTAAAGTTGAGGTTGCGCTCCTTTTCAAACGGGTCTTTATTGTATTTATCGTCATAACCCACCTGCGTATACATAGCCGATGCCTTAAGGGCTATATAAGAATTGATTCGCTGCCTTGCATACACCCCTCCTGCCGGGTGGATGGTCTTAAACCCATAATGGTCATTGAGATCGCCAAAATACTGCGATCCGCCCATGGATATACCGGCCTCTAATGGCGCAAAATACTTCTGAGCGCTGGCAACACCGCCGCCGCAGGCCACAAAAAACAGTATGATAACAATAGCCCTAAAGCGCATATACCCCCACATAACGGCAAAAATAGCCTTTTATTGCTTCGCCCGCCGTAGCTTTTTAGCGAAGGCGGGTTTCGCCCGCCCTCACCCGCCATAGCTTTTCCTTTTAATAGCCGACGCTTTAGCGAAGGGTACAGCGAAAGCGGGCCTCACCCGCCGTAGCTTTTTCAGCGAAGGAGGGCCTCACCCGCTCTCACCCGTCATAGCTTTTTCTTTTAGTAGCCGAAGCTTAGCGAAGGGTACAGCGAAGGAGGGCCTCACCCGTTATAGTTTTGTCATCCTGAGTTTATCGAAGGACATCGTGAGTCTCGAACGGCAACCTATCAACTTATCAACCTATCAACTTCCTCACCTTCCTATAGGTATACCTAACCCTCCCCTGTCGCACTTTAAAGTCCACCTCTACCTCTTCAGGCTCAAAAAGACCTAAAATAGCCACCCATAATCTTTTTACAGATATCCATACACCCTGTTTACGCACAGGCACAGCTCTCATCCCACTCATATCCACATATTTTATGGCCACGGGCTATATTTATAAAATCAATGCCACTATCTTTGGAGCTATCAAATGTCATCCTCCGCCTGCCGAAGGGCTTCCTGAGCCTGCCGAACGACAACCTATCAACCCATAAATCTGTCATCGTGAGCCTGCCGAACGACAACCTATCAACCCATAAATCTGTCATCGTGAGCCTGCCGAACGACAACCCTTTAACTTTTTAACTAATTAACCAGTTAACTTAATTAGTTTGGTTAAAAAAAGAAATATCCATACCTTCGCCGTCCCAAATTTTCCGGCTGCCCCTAAATGGCTGAAGGTTGATGGCAAAATGTCTAACGACTATTTACTAACAACCAACGACTAAAAAAGGTATCCAAAGTTCCCGCCGGAAGATGGGATTAACTTTTAAAAAGCTATTATGGCAACAGAAAACAACCTTCAGAATTACGAGCTGATGGTCATCTTCACCCCAGTACTTGCGGAAGAAGATTTCAAGAACGCTCAGAAGAAGTTCACGGACTTCATCAAAGAAAATGGCGGGCAGATCTCCCACCAGGATGCATGGGGCCTTCGCTCACTTGCTTACCCCATCGGTAAAAAGACAACAGGTATCTACTATGTGCTGGAGTATGCAGCGCCTACTAACCTGAACGCAAAACTTGAAGTGCAGATGAACCGCGACGAGAACATCATCCGTCATATGGTTACTCATATCGACAAGTTTGCTTTGGCTTACAACAACCGCAAACGTAACAAAACAGCATCCGCAGAATCAGCATCTTAAAATCTTCCACGATCATGGCAAAGCAAAACGAAATAAAGTTCCTCACGTCCCAGAGGGTTGAAAAACGCCAGAAAAAATACTGCCGTTTCAAGAAAATGGGCATCCGTTATATAGATTATAAGGACGGAGAATTCCTCAAGAAGTTCCTCAACGAGCAAGGCAAGATGTTGCCACGCCGTATCACAGGCAACTCCCTGAAGTACCAGCGCAAAGTGTCGCAGGCGATAAAGAAGGCCCGCCAGATGGCCATTTTACCTTACGTTACTGACCTTTTAAAGTAAACTGATCATGCAAGTAATCCTCATAAAAGACGTTGACAACCTGGGCGCAGCCCATGAACTCGTGGAAGTAAAACCGGGATACGCCCGCAATTACCTCATTCCACAGAAATACGCAATCGAGGCGAGCGGCTCTAACTCCAAGATCATGGAAGAGCGCCGCAAGCAATTGCAGAAGAAAGAAGATAAGCTCATGGCCGAGATCACTAATGTTACTACTGTCCTCAAGGCTGCCCCTGTAAAGGTTGGCGCCAAGCTGGGCATCAGCGGCAAGATCTTCGGTTCTGTTACTGCAATACAGATAGCACGTGCTATCCGCGAGCAGAAAGGCTATGAAATAGACCGCCGCCGCATCAGCATCACTGATGATGTAAAGGAAGCAGGTACTTACAAAGCTACCATCGACTTTGGCAAAGACAATGTCGTTGAAATTGAATTCGAAGTAGTAGGCGAATAATACTCCCGGCTACCCAAACACATAAAAGGCCATCCTCCGCAAGAGGATGGCTTTTTTTTATACCTTCTCCTCATCACTTCAATCATTTCCCATCATAGTTCACACAACTGCGCCATGCCCACCACATCAGCGCCAACTGTAGCGGCAGCCGGGCTATGCTTACCCAGGCATTCGCGTGGCAGGTACGTACCCAGTCTATGGCCATTTGTATATTGGCAGGGAAGATGGCGATGAGCAGCAGTATCGTGAGCCAGCCGCCCACCCTCGCGGTGCCGCTATACAGCGCCAGCAGCCCGCAGATGAGCTCGCACACGCCACTGGCCTGCACCAGCGCTTCGTGCCAGCCCAGCCATTTGGGCATGATCTGCAAGTAGAAGGCCGGGTGCCAGAAGTGGTTGATACCTGCTCCTACATATAACAGGCCCATAATGATGCGGGAAAGGGTTTTCATGGCTTATATTATTACGCTTATAGGGTATGAAAAGAAATTACTCTATTTTTGAAGTAGAAACATAAGGAAATGGTAAAACAGCTTAAAATACAAAATTACAAGTCAATTCGCGATCTCGACCTGCCTTGTAAAAAAATAAACGTCTTTATTGGCGAACCCAATAGCGGCAAAAGCAATATCATCGAAGCATTAGGTTTTTTGAGCCAGAACATTGTCAATAATGAAAATTTAAAGAAGATCATCCGTTTTAAAGATATGGGCGGCTTATTTTATGATTATAATTTCACCAAGCCTATTACTATTAATACCGGCATTATTGATGCAACTATAAAATACGATGTAAGGGAAAATGGCACTATTGGCAACCAGTTTCTGCTTAACTACAGCAACACAGAAGACAATGTAAATAACTACCCGGTAAGCATTTCGCACGATGGCAGGATAGACGCAACGGTAAATTTTGACACTCCATTCTCATTGTATGAATACAAACGGCTGGAAAGCTTCCAGCAGCATTACTTATCTCATTTATTACCACCATACGGTATTAATCTGCCTACCATTTTATTAGGCAACCCTGATTTAAAAAAATGGGTGAATGATTTCTTCCGTAGCAAAGGGTTTAAAGTAACACTGAAGCCGGTACAAAGCGAGATCGAGATCAGCAAAGAAGTAGACGGCAGTGAATACAGCTATCCATATTTCGTAGTTTCCGAAACCTTGCAACGGATCGTATTTTACAATGTGGCAATGGAAAGCAATAACAATAAAGTGCTGTTATTCGATGAGCCTGATAGCAATACATTTCCCTTCTATACCAAATACCTGGGCGAGCGCATAGCGCTGGATGAAACCAACCAGTTCTTTATCACCACACACAATCCGTACCTGCTACTCAACTTAATAGAAAAATCCCCTGCTGATAATATTAACGTTTGTGTAGCGCATATGAAAGGTTATGAAACGGTTATCACAGTTTTAGATACGCAGCAGATAGCGCAGGTACTTGATCTCAACTCCGACCTCTTTTTTAATCTCGACATCATTACCTCCGCATGAGTACCGTACATCTCGAATGTAAGCCCGATGAAGTATTGGTTATGAAGCTGGGCATCCCCCGCAAAAAAATTGTGCATCACGATGGCAAAAGCCGTGTGTACAGTGCGCTCAGAAAAGCAACAAATACGATAGCCATAGTAGACGAAGACCCGGACCCTAACCCCGAAGGCCCGAAATACACCTATGAAAGCGAACTGAACTTTGTTGAAGAAAAGCACGGTATAAAACGCTATGCCGATAACAAGCGTAGCAATACAGTTACTTGTACTTAAAGTAAAGCTCGAAGACTGGCTCATATCCGCCGCAAAAAACAGTAAGGTAGATATGACCAGGCCTCCCTATAGCCTCCCCGATACCGGCAACGGGCTGCACCGTGTGATCAACGATCGTCTGCAACCCTACGAAAAATTACTCACCGAACTTCTGGCCCAGGATAACAGATCACTACTCACATTGCAGCAATGGCTGGCTAATAAGTAATTCAGATTCCGCCCAACACGAACAAGCTACACTACCCGCGCCATCCGTTTAACCCTCGCCAGTCGGTTCCGATAGCCATCGGAAGGATACCGGCAAGGGTAATCTGGAAGATTACGCCCCACAACCAACATTTTTTATTTTTGGAAGACCACGGGCAACATGGGAACAGGAGGGAAGACTACAGGCAACATGGGGAGTTATACGCAAATAAATAATCACTATGTGATTTGATAATGAAATAACAAGTAGTTGATTGTCAATAGATTACAATGAAAATATGATATTCTGGGATTGAAAATGAAATAAGGGAAGATTACGCCCCACAACCAACATTTTTTTATTTTTAGGAAGACTATGGGCAACGTGGAACATGTTAAAAGCCCAAATGAATATAAGCAATAAATATTCATACAGAACGGTCTGATTTATAAAGTAATTCTATACCTTTGCCTTATTAAGGAAAATGGATACAAGGAAAAAAATATTAGATACTGCTTCCAGGTTGTTTTATCAGCAGGGATATAATGCCACTGGTATCAATCAGATCATTGAGGAAGCTGGTGTGGCAAAGGCAAGTTTATATGAGCATTTCAAGTCAAAAGAAGATTTGCTCATAGCATACCTGGAGTTTATGTTTGAGCAAACCATAGGCCGATTCAGGCATGTAGCATCAACGAAAGTAGAGGCCAAGGAAAAAATATCTTCCATTTTTGAATTTTTATCCCTGAATACCAATTCTAAAGGATTTCATGGTTGTCAATTTTTAAATATTGCTGGTGAGATCCCTGTAGAAAACGTTCGCGTTTATGACGTTATACGAAAGCAAAAAAATGGGCTTCGTGCTTTGTTTGCTGAGATATTAAGATCTGATTCAATGGACAGCGATGAATTGCAAAGTGCTGAAAGCCTGGCGGATGGCATTTACTTACTATTTGATGGTGCTATAATGTCGTGCAAGGTCTATGGAGAGTCCTGGCCTGTTGTTGCCGCACATAAAAGCGCCCTAAAAATGCTCTGATTTTTTTTGCAACTAAAAAAAGACAGACCGACCTGTTTTTAAATATGATTAAGCGACCCAACAACAACTATTTTTAACGCAGTAAAAAAAAAGGAAAAAAATGAACGAAAGTATATTAATCACCGGAGCAAATAACGGGCTTGGAAAAGAGGCGGCCCGACAGTTAGCATTGAAAAAAGAAACAAAAAAGGTAATCCTTTTCTGTAGAAATGAGGAAAGGGCCGAGGCAGCAAAAAAAGACCTGGAGCAACAAACGGGAAAAAAGATCTTCGAAATAGTTATCGGGGATGTTTCAGATGCAAATTCTGTAAGAAAAGCAGTAGAAAAAATAAAGGAGCCGATCGATGCAGTGATCTTAAATGCCGGTGGAATGGTTGGGAAAACTGCTGCCCGGGTTACGTCTTCGGGCATGAACCTGTTAGCCGCGACCAACGTTTTAGGCCATGTCGTTTTGGTAGAAGAATTAATAAAGCGTGATCTGTTAAAAAAAGCAGTGCTATTTGTAAGTGCAGAAGCCGTGCCGGGAGTGAAGAGCCTGGGAATGAAGCCGGTGGCGATGAGAACTTCTTCGGTAGATGAGTTTGCCGGTGTTCTTGATGGTTCCTATTTTGGTAATAAGTTCGATGTGACACAGGCATACGGATACGTTAAATACGTAGGTACAATGTGGACGTTAGCGATGGCAAGAAAATATCCTGACCTCAAGTTTGTTGTTATGAGCCCGGGGAATACAACGGGGACTGCGGCACCCGATAGTTTGCCCGCGCCCATGCGCTTCATGCTGAAAAATTTTATGATGCCTATTGTATTTCCATTGATGGGAGACATGGTGCATAAACTGGACGTAGGTGTAAAACGGTTTGTAGATGGCATTTCGGAAGATCGGTATAAAAGTGGCGTTTTTTATGCCAGTAAAGCGGGTAAGTTGTCGGGAGAAGTAGTTGACCAAAGCACCTTCTACACTGATTTGAAAAATACGTCGTTTCAGGATAACGCTGATAAAGCAATTCACCGTTTTATAAAATAGTAATGCGTTAACCACAGCAATTTCCCGCCGGTAGAGAGTACTTTGGGAACCTGGGCACTGTTTTCAGGCTTAGTGTAACTGCGATCCAAATTATTAATCAGCATAAAGAAAAAAATGACAAAACACGAAAACAAAGTTGCAGTGATCACCGGCCGGGAATAGCGGCATCAGCCCAACTCCTCCTCGTTTGCAACCTGCCGTATACCCACAAATATTTTGTTATAATAAGTGATGCCCCGGAGGGGCTACATGTTTGTAGTACATAGTTATAATATGCGGTTATGCCCCATTGGGGCTACCCTACATAACACGTAGCGTAGCCCCGGTCGGGCAGGGATAAAATTCCGTCTGGCGCGGGTCTGTAGCTTAGCCGTTAGCACAGCCGGCTCCCACACGGTCTGGCCGGTTGGCAACTGGCGCGCACACTCGGTTTTCATAAATACCCCTATAGATTTTTCGTCTTGGAGCGTATTCATTTCCTTCCGATCTTTGTGCTGTTATTGATGATTTTCCAGGGCAACAGTTTCGCCTTATTCGTACTATATCCATTCTGCCTTTTCTTGAAATTCCATAAAATTCCGGTTCAGACAATGGGACATCGAATGGGACATCTGAAATAAAATATACGTCCAAAACCCTTATCCACACACACGCACATACAAACCCACCATATGAGTTATCCCCAAAAAAAAGTAAATCACAATGGGACATTGCGTTTCACCCGCCATAGCTTTTCTGCAGTAGCCATAGCTTTAGCGAAGGCTACAGCGATGGCTACAGCGAAGGAGGCATTTAACGTATCATGGTTCGGCTAGGCTCACCAAGACTACTTATTAAATGTTTTACCACATGGAAAGAAGCAGAGCTATGCCCAAAAACAGCCTCCCGATTATTTCGGGAGCGGCCGTGCGGTGGCTATGAGCGTGGAGCGTTTTTTTGGGCCGGCACTTTCCCTGCCTGCCGGCAGGCAGGTTTGGTACTTTCTTGGCGTATGATCCCGCAGCCTTGCGGGACTGAAGAAAAGAAAGTACACCCGCGAGGATGATATATTGAGTGCTTTGGGTATTGGGGTATTAGTGAGCCAAAAAGTGAGCAACTTTTACTCACAAAAACCACCTAAACCATTGATCCTCAATAAAAATGTGAGCAATAAAAATGAGCAATTATAAGCACTCTGTCATCGTGAGCTTGTCGAACGACAACCTATCAACATAAAATCTTACCTTTGCACCCTCTTAATCACACAAAACAACAACATGAAAGAAGTATATATAGTATCGGCAGTACGCACGCCTATAGGCGCGTGGGGCGGCGCTTTGAAGGATTTTTCGGCTACGAGGCTGGGCGCTATAGCCATCAAGGCTGCGCTGGAGCGTGCCGGTGTGAGCGCTACCGAGGTGAATGAAGTATTGATGGGCAGTGTGCTGCAGGCCAACCTGGGCCAGGCCCCTGCACGGCAGGCATCGCGCTTTGCCGGTGTGCCGGATAATGTACCCTGCACTACCGTGAACAAGGTATGTGCCAGCGGTATGAAGGCAGTGATGCAGGGTGCGCAAAGCATACTGCTGGGCGATAATGAAGTAGTGGTAGCGGGTGGTATGGAGAGCATGAGCAATGTGCCCTTCTATAACGAGAACCTGCGCTGGGGCAATAAATACGGCAATGTGACGCTGATAGACGGCCTGGCCAAGGATGGCCTCACGGATGTGTACCACAACTATGCTATGGGCAATGCTGCCGACCTGTGTGCACGCGAGTGCAACATAAGCCGCGAGGCGCAGGACGAGTTTGCGATAGAAAGCTACAAGCGCAGCCAGGCGGCTGCCACAGCCGGCCTGTTCGACAACGAAATAGTACCTGTAGAGGTGCCACAGAAAAAGGGCGACCCAATAAAAGTAACCCGCGACGAAGACCCGTGGAATGTGAAGTACGACAAGATACAGGGCCTGCGCCCTTCCTTCAGCAAAGAAGGCACGGCCACTGCGGCCAACAGCAGCCCGATGAATGACGGCGCAGCAGCGCTGGTGCTGATGAGCAAGGAAAAAGCAGAGGCCCTGGGCATAAAGCCACTGGCCAAAATAATAGGCTATGCGGATGCCGAGCAGGCGCCGGAGTGGTTCACCACATCGCCATCTATAGCGGTGCCCAAGGCTGTAGCCAAGGCAGGCCTGAAGATGGAGGACATCAACTACTTTGAACTCAATGAAGCCTTCAGCACGGTAGGCATTGTGAATATGCAGAAGATGGGCCTGAAGCCGGAGCAGGTGAATGTGAATGGCGGCGCGGTAGCGCTGGGCCATCCATTGGGCTGTAGCGGCGCACGCATCATCACCACCCTCATCAATGTACTGAAGCAGAAGGGCGGCAAGTACGGCGCGGCAGGGATATGCAATGGCGGCGGCGGAGCAAGCGCTGTTGTTGTAGAAATGTGTTGATAATGTGGGAATGTGATGGAATGTGATTCAACCTTCCCTTTAAAATAATCAGCAACGAACGGGCAACTGTTCGTTGCTTTTTGGTCTGTAGCAATTGTGTATTAGCACATTGGCTGATTCTAATTGCCGAATTGGCTAATTGTAAATTGTCGAATTGGCTAATTGCCAAATTGATAGTATTTTGTTGCCATAAACGATGGGTGTGGGCAATATGTCTTTTGCGGATAGGGTGAAGAAATTGGTGTTCGATCCGCGGTTTCTGATGGCGGTATATATCGGTACGGCGGTATTCATATCGGTGCAGGTGGTGATGATGGGTACGCACCTTTATAAACCACCCGACCACCCCATACCCAACGACATCATGAACCAGCCCCAGTACATGGACCTGTTCCTGGGCAAGCGCCTCACGGAGTTCAATAATTACCTCATTTTCAAAGGCTCTTACTTTCACCTCATACACGGCCAAAACCTGTATGGCATCTTCCCTGATGAGCATTGGGATTTTTATAAGTACAGTCCCACGTTTGCGTTGCTGATGGGGGCTATAGCCTACCTGCCCAACATTGCGGGCCTGGTCATATGGAACGTAGCCAATGTGCTGGCAGTATGCTTTGCGGTGCGCATGCTGCCGTTCAGTAAGCGGTCGCAGGCGATACTGCTGTGGTTCATCATCAATGATATGGCTACCTGCCTGAGCAATGCGCAAAGCAATGGCCTGATGTGCGGGCTGATGGTGGCAGCCTACTGCTGCATGCAGAACAACAAGGCCATATGGGCCACGCTGGCGCTGGCGCTGGCCACTTACATAAAAGTATACGGGGCTATAGGCTTCTGCCTGTTCCTCTTTTACCCCGATAAGGTAAAATTTGTGCTGTATGCCTTCTTCTGGAATGTGGTGCTGCTGGCGCTGCCGCTGCTGGTAACGCCCTTCGGCACGCTGGTGTGGCAATACCACAACTGGGCGGCCCTGCTGATGGCCGATGCCAGCGCCGCAACAGGCATATCGGTGGCAGGGTGGCTGCATACGTGGTTCGGGATAGATGCCAAAAGCATAGTGAGCGTGGTGGGGCTGGCACTGTTCCTGGTGCCCTTTATACGCTACAAGCTATACCGGGATGAACTGTACAAGATACTGACGCTGGCAGGCATGCTGGTATGGGTGATCATCTTTAACCACAAGGCCGAATCATCAACCTACATCATAGCCGTAACGGGTGTGGGCATCTGGTACTTTGCCAGCCCACGGTTAGGCTGGCATACGGCGCTGATGCTGCTGGTGCTGGTGTTTACCTGCCTCTCCGGCACCGACTTCTTTCCCGGCTATGTGAAGAAGCATTTTGTGTACCCCTATGACATAAAGGCGGTACCCTGCATTATTGTTTGGTGCGTGATATTTGCAGAACTACTGGCGATAAGGCCGGGGCTGAAGGTGGGCCGCGACAGGGCTGTATGTGCCCCTGTAGCGCCGGGAGATGCTTAGCAGGCGTGAGAAATTTACCACAGAAAGAGAGATCGGGCGGCGGATATTAAGAAAATGAGAAAAAAATACCGATATTAGCCCCATATTTAGTTTGCTCATGAAAAACAATGTACTCCGTATCATAGGACTTTTGCTATTGCTGGTAAGTATCAGCAGCTGCTTCCAGGGCAGGTGGGCCAATTACAGAAGCCGCAACCACTATGTGCACCGTGGCCACTACAGGCATATGCACGAGCACAGGAACAGGGACTGGTAGTAGTTAAATTCCGATAGTTAAATTCCGAAATCCATCCCGATAGCTATCGGGACCAAATTCCAAAGCGCGAGACAACCCCAACACTCCCGCAAAAAAAGCCGGAGGGTTGGGGTTGTACATGTTTTTACAACTATACCTCTTTATTTTTTACCGGGGTGAACATTTCTTCAAGCATGGCGTATAGCCCGGGGTGTTTTTCTTTTAATTCGGCGGGGCGCTCAAAGAAGTATTCGGAGATCACCGCAAAGAACTCGGCATCGTTGGTGGCGCCGTATGAGTTGATGTCGGAGCGGCCTTTTTTTATTTCATTTATGGTGTCGTGTATCAATTTCACCCAGGGTATAATGGCGGGGTTAGCGAGCAGGTACTCGGGTATTCCATCGGTAGCGCCATCGGCCTTATCTATCAGGTGGGCAAACTCATGTATCACTGTATTATGTCCGTCATGGTCGTTGCTGAAAGACGTGCGCAACGAGGGTTTGGAGAGGATCATCTCGCGGTGCATAGCGCCATCGCCTACCATGCCCAGCACGTTGCGCTCACCATCATCAGTACTGTATTCTTTACTAAAGGTACCCTTGTACAGCAGCACTTCATTGATGTTATTGTAGCGCCAGTCAGGGAAAGCAAATATGGGTATGATGGCGCCGCTGGCTACCAGCACACGGTCGGTATCGTCTACCATTACATCTACGCCTCTTATGGTTACGTAGGATAGAAAATCTTTCACACGGGCGTCAAAGGTGGCTTTGCCTGCGGCATCAAGGCTGTTGTAGAAGGTTACATGTTGCGCAAGGATGCTGCGTATATCGTCGGGCGGTGTGTAGGCTGTGGTCTTGCGCTGCATGGCGTTGTAAAAGAAGTATGCTGCGGCGGCAAGCACAACGACACTGATGTAGAACAGGGATGTTGTCATGGTGCAAAGCTATCGTTATAAATTCCAAATCCCATCCGATAGCTACCGGGACAAATTCCAAAGCACAGGATGAGTACTTTTAACGCAAAGGCGCAAAGGTTTCGCAAAGGGCGCAAAGAGAGGTAGGTAAATAACAAAGCCCCGCGGGTGCGGGGCTTTGTATGGTATGTTTTGATCTTGTGGTATTAGTACCTGTATTGCTCGGCTTTGTATGGGCCGGCTTTGGAGAGGCCAAGGTAGTCGGCCTGCTCTGTAGACAACTCTTCGAGCTGGGCGCCAACCTTTTCGAGGTGCAGGCGGGCCACTTTTTCGTCGAGGTGCTTAGGCAGCACATATACTTTGTTTTCGTAGCGGTCGGTATGGTTCCACAATTCTAATTGCGCCAACACCTGGTTAGTGAAGGATGCGCTCATTACGAAGCTTGGGTGGCCGGTAGCGCAGCCCAGGTTCACGAGGCGGCCTTCTGCCAGTACGATCACTTCTTTACCGTCAATGCTATACAGGTCTACCTGTGGCTTGATGGTATCCTTAGTAGCGCCGTAAGCTTCATTGAGCCATGCCATATCTATTTCGATATCGAAGTGGCCTATGTTACAAACGATCGCCTTATCCTTCATAGCACGGAAGTGCTTTTCAGTGATCAGGTCGCGGCAACCTGAAGCGGTAACAATGATGTCTGCTTCTTTTACTGCGTCTATCATCTTCTTTACTTCGAAGCCGTCCATAGCTGCCTGCAGTGCGCAGATAGGGTCTATCTCGGTAACGATAACACGGGCGCCGGCGCCGCGCAGCGATTCTGCCGAGCCTTTGCCCACATCGCCGTAACCGCCTACTACAGCCACTTTACCGGCCATCATCACATCGGTAGCGCGGCGGATAGCATCCACCAGGCTTTCTTTGCAACCGTATTTGTTATCGAATTTAGATTTAGTAACAGAGTCGTTCACGTTGATAGCAGGAACAGGCAATGTGCCTTTCTGCATACGCTCGTACAGGCGGTGAACGCCGGTAGTCGTTTCTTCGCTGAGGCCCTTGATGTGCTGTACCAGCTCGGTGTAATGGTCGAGTACAATGTTGGTGAGGTCACCGCCATCGTCCAGTATCATGTTCAGCGGGCGGTCTTCGCTGCCGAAGAACAATGTCTGCTCGATGCACCAGTCAGCATCGGTAAGGCTCTGGCCTTTCCATGCGAAAACGCCGATACCCGCAGCGGCTATAGCAGCAGCAGCGTGGTCTTGTGTGGAGAAGATGTTGCAAGAGCTCCAGCGCACTTCTGCACCCAGGTCTACGAGTGTTTCAATCAACACAGCGGTCTGGATGGTCATGTGCAGGCAACCCGCTATGCGCGCGCCTTTAAGTGGTTTCTGAGCGCCGTACTCTTTACGGATCGCCATCAATCCCGGCATTTCTGCTTCTGCCAGCCTTATTTCTTTGCGGCCCCATTCTGCGAGGCTAATGTCCTTAACCTTGTAAGGAAGTTTGAAGTCGATCTGTGAACGAGTCATCGTGCTCATAGTTTATTTTATTAAAATGTGGCGCAAAGGTAGGGTATTTATGGTGAATTTTAGTAGATAGTAGATAGTCGTTAGTAGATAGTCGTTTGGTTTATTGGGCAGATAATCATTAGTATATAGTAGATAGTAGATAGTCGTTTGGTGGGTTTTTAGAGGGGATTCTTTAGTATTCAATATATCTATACCCCTATTACACCCAATTCCCCTGTGCATGTTACCTTTACACCTCACTTTTAGTCCCGATGGCTATCGGGATGACTTTTAACTTTTGATTTCATGAAAGACGCATTCATCATAGACGGTATACGCACACCAATAGGCAACTTCAGGGGAGCGCTCTCCGGCATCCGCACAGATGACCTGGCAGCCGTGGTGCTTAAAAAGCTTGTAGAACGTAACCCTTCTATACCTGCTGATGCCATAGACGATGTGATACTGGGCTGTGCCAACCAGGCCGGCGAAGACAACCGCAATGTGGCCCGCATGGCCCTGCTGCTGGCAGGCCTGCACTGGAGTGTACCCGGCGAAACGGTGAACCGGCTTTGCGCATCGGGCATGTCGGCAATAGTGGCGGCGGCGCAGTCTATCAAGTCGGGCACCAGCGATGTATTTATAGCCGGTGGTGTGGAGCATATGACGCGTGGCCCATGGGTGATGTCGAAGGCATCACAGCCCTTCGGGCAGGACTCGCAGATGTTTGATTCCAGCTTTGGGTGGCGTTTCATCAATCCCCGCATGGAGGCCCTCTATGGCACCGACCCTATGGGCAATACCGCAGAGAACGTAGCAGAGCTATACAACATATCCCGCGAAGACCAGGACCTGTTTGCCTACAACTCTCAAATGAAAGCCGCCGCAGCGCAGCAATCCGGCCGACTGGCAGAGGAAATAACACCGGTAGAGATAGCAGTAAAAAAAGGCGCATCAACCATTGTAGATAAAGACGAATTCCTGAAGCCGGGCAGCACTATTGAAAAGCTGGGCCAGCTAAAGCCTGCCTTTAAAAAAGACGGCACCGTAACGGCGGGCAATTCATCCGGCCTCAATGACGGCGCTGCGGCAGTGTTCATAGCCTCCGGCGATGCGGTAAAGAATTACAACCTTACACCCAAGGCGCGTATAGTAAGCTCGGCAGTAGTGGGCGTGGAGCCACGCATCATGGGCATAGGCCCGGTGGGCGCTACACAGAAAGCATTGCAACGCGCGGGCCTTACGCTCAACGACATTGATATAATAGAACTCAACGAAGCCTTTGCCGCGCAAAGCCTCGCCTGCCTGCGCCAACTGGGCATTGCAGACAACGACCCACGCGTGAACCCCAACGGTGGCGCTATAGCCATCGGGCATCCACTGGGTATGTCGGGCGCGCGTATTACTTATTCGGCTGCGCTTGAGCTGCAAAAGCAAAACAAACGCTACGCCCTTGCCACTATGTGCATCGGCGTAGGGCAAGGTTATGCTGTGATCATAGAAAGGGCGTAAACAGCCACTATATACCTATGGTAAGGAGGAAATAATAAATGCCGGGTGTTGAGTAATCTTCCCGATTCCCCTTTCAGATGTCCTGTTTCAAGTGAACTATGCTAAACATCGCGGCGTAATATTCTGGCAAATTTCGTACATTTGATAGAGGGGGTTGTTTAAATGAAACAGCTAAACACTCCGTCATTAAACTTACAATAACGATGCAGTCTACTTATCATATCCGCATAAAAAAAGAATATGCAGCAGAGTTGATCGAGGACCTGGAAAAGGCAGATGCGGTAGAACTACTTGCTGATGGCCGGGAAAGTAATGATATCCCGCAATGGCAGATGGATGAAGTGAAAAGAAGAATAGACTATTACGATAAAAATCCGCATGAGCTGGTATCGTGGGAAGATGTTCGTAAACGTTTAATCATTAAGTAATGCCATTCGTGTCCCCGGAGCGTCTCCGCTCCTTCAGCGGAACTCTCCGGTTCGTGAAGA